>JBOGAY010000354.1:0-3763 GCA_051655925.1 Sarcina sp.
AGTTTCTTTCAGCTTCAACTCTAAGTCTTACTTCTTTATTATCTAAAATTTCGAAATAATGTTTATTTTCACTCTCTTTTAAACATTCTATTCCTAAAGCTCCTTGACCTATTGCTGGTATAAAAATTTTTGGATCAAAATAACTTGTGATTATCTCATCAAGCCCAAGTCTTTTAATTCCTGCTGCAGCAAGAATAATTCCATCCATTTTTTCCTCTTCCATCTTTTTAAGTCTAGTTTGAACATTACCTCTTATAGGAACTATTTTAATATCAGGTCTTAACTCCTGTAAAAGTGTTGCTCTTCTAACACTACTTGTTCCTATAATAGCACCCTGTTTTAAATCTTCAAATTTAGTTTTTCTATCTCTTGCTATAAAAACATCTCTAATATCTTCTCTATTTAAAATAGCTGTTAATTCAAATTCTTCTAAAAGATTAAATGGCACATCCTTCATACTATGAACAGCTGCATCAACTTCTTTATTTATAAGAGCAAGTTCTATCTCTTTAACAAATAATCCTTTTCCACCAATTTTGCTAAGTGTAACATCAAGTCTTCTATCTCCTTCTGTCACTATTAATTCTTTTCTTGCACAAACATTTGAACTTTCTTTTACTAAATCTATAACTTTATCTGCTTGCACCTGTGCTAGTGCACTTTTTCTTGTTCCTATAATTAATTCCAAAATCCCACCTACTTTAAAAATTATCAAAAAATAGTTTTAAAACTATTTCCCCATTTCCACTTTCCCATATCTCTTTAAATTCATCATTGATTATAAAATCTAAAATCTCTTTTTTATAAGGATTATCTCTAACTTTACACCTTATCTCATAAGTAAATTTTTCAAAATCATCATAATTTTTTAATATATGAATTATTTTCTCACTAACTAAAATACTCATTTTAGGATTTGCATTTTTAGTTGTAAGTGCAAACCTAAAATTTTTTGTACCTCTTTGAATAGGAATTTTTGCTATTGAATTTTTTGCCTGTGTGCAATCCACAAAAATCTTAGCAAATCTTTCACATTGTTCTATTATCTTTTTTCTCATTTGATCATCATTTATTGCTATTATAATTAAATGTTTATCAAGTATAAAACTTTGATCATACTCTTTATTTATAAGTCTTACATTATCTTTATTTAAAGTTTTAAATTCTGTACTAAATTCTTTTGATAATATTTCAACTTTTGAATTATTATCAATAAAATTCTTAGCTTTTAAAAAACCTATCTTTCCAGCACCTACAACTCCAACTTTTAATTTTTTATAATTTACAGAAAGATATCCTGATAAAATTTCTTCTAATTGAATATCATCCTTAATATTCTTAGACATTCTTCCTCATTCCCCTTAAGTTTCTCTGCTTTTAATACCTCTATAGCTTTATTAGTATAAACTGATGCTGTGCTCTTTATCATTTGATTTGCAAGTTTTATATCTGTCTTTACTTTGCTTTTATTATAAAAAGTATCACACCTTGCCTTTACTACCTGATCTGAATGCTTTCTTATACTCATAATTTCTTTTGATATTTCTCTTAAATCAAGCCATTTATTAAATTCATCAATTGCTTCATTTACAATGTGCTTATGCTGATACATTCTTTTTTTTCTGCTTATTTTATTTTTATCATCAAGCTTACTTATTTCATCTATATTAGCAAGCTCCACTCTTTCATAAACTCTAATTTCTTCATCAACATCTCTTGGAACCGCTAAATCAAAAACACTAATTTTATTTCCTATTTTTTCTATATGTTCTTTTCTTAAAACAATTTCCATTGATGATGTAGCAGAAATTATAACATCTGCTTTATTTAAAAACTTTTCTGCATCGCTATAAGTCATTACTTTTATTTTTTCATTCTCTAAATACTTTATCTTCTCTATATTTCTAACTATAATAATTAAATTATCTATATCTATGTTTTCTATGTACTTATAAATCTTTTTTCCAACATCTCCAAATCCAATTAATATTATTTTTTTTGCATTTGCCTCTATAATTTTATTTGCAACTATAGATGCTGAAGATACAGGAATTTCATAAAGCTTACTCTCTGTTCTAAATTTTTTTCCACACCCTATAACATTTTGAAATAATCTATTTAAAACAGAATTTACTGTATGCTCTTCTTCTGCTTTTTTAAAAGCATCCTTAACCTGCCCAAGTATCTGGTCTTCACCTGTAATTTTTGAATGAAATCCACTTGTAACTTCAAATAAATGTCTAACTGCTCTTTTTTCTTCAAAAATAAAACAACTATCCTTTAAATTTTTATTCCAATTTAAAACCTCAAAAATTTTATTTGTTATAAAATCAAAATCTTTATCTGAATTCACATAAATTTCTGTTCTATTACATGTATTTATAATAACAGCTTCATCAAATACCCCTAACAAATTATTTAAATATTCTTTATAGTCTTTCTCTGCTATAGATAACTTTTCTCTAATTTCTATATTTACACTTTTTTTAACACCAACTAATACTATCATTAATTTTGTAAACTCCTATCTTTTAGAACTTCAAATTTAAAATTCTACTTTAACTTAATTATACACTTCGACATTGTTTATTCCAATCATCTATTAAAGTTTTATAAAATTAACCATTTTAAATATAAAACTCTAAATAATTTATATGATATCACATTTTAACTCTATAAAGTTTCAATTTTTCTCTAAATTACCATAATAAATTCTTATATAAAACATAATATTTTTTCTATGATTATAAACTTTTCATTTCAATATACATCTATTTTTATCTAGAAATCAAATTTTTCTTATATATTTTTTTAATCTTGAAACAAAAGAGTAACTTTTTACACTAACTAATTAAAGGGGTGATTTACTTATGAAATTAAAAAAACTAACAAAAAAGAAAGTCGGGCTTTTAGTTTTACTTATTGGACTAATTCTATTTCTTCTAATAGTCAATAATGCATTTAATGGTAATCCAATTAGCAAAAGACTAGCTAAAAACAAAATACAAAACTATATAAATACAACTTATCCTGAAACTGATTTTAAAATTTCTGATGTTTTCTATAACTTTAAAGACATGACTTATATCTGTAATATAACATCTAAATCTAAAGGATTGAATTTTTCTATAACAGAATATAACACAGGATATTTTTATGACCAATATGCCGAATCAAATAATGGAAAATATCTTATAGACAGTGATTTAACTTCTTCATTTAAAAATACTCTACAAGAAGAATTTAATTCTATAATAGATAATTCAAATCTTGAAACTTTTGTTGATATTTTAGCGTTCCAACTAGATCATAAAGATAAAACTATAAAATACGATAAATCTTTTAGTGAACCATTTATAATTAGTGTAACTGATAATATTGATATCCATAATAATGAAAAACTTTACGATTTAGATGATATGGTATCTGCACTTATAAAATTAAAACAGCATATATCTAAAAATAATTATGTTGGATTCAAAGCTTTATACTTTAATTACTTTGAGAAGGATGACAGTGTAAAAAGTATTCTTATAACACCTGATAAACTTGATTATCCTGATAATGAAATTAAAAACTTGATCAGTGATAACTATGTTTCTGCTTATATAAATCCTCAAACTGGAGATATAACTCTAGAAACCCTTGATGAAAATGATGAAAAGGAAAAGGAATCTGAAATTTCTAAAAATTAATTATCTATTAAACTTAAAATATAAAATATTGTATAAAAATAAGGAGGGAGATTTTTGTGGATGAGTTT
>JBOGAY010000355.1:0-16278 GCA_051655925.1 Sarcina sp.
AAAGATGCTATAAAAATGCAAAGTTTTTCAGGATTTAAACCTGTTACAATAGCACCAACAATTTCAACAGATACAGCTTTTGTTTTGTATCAAAAACTTAATAGTTTAATTGGAATAGATGTTGCACTTGAGCCTATTAGATATTACCCTTATGGCGAGCTTGGAGCAAACTTCTTAGGGTATATGGGAGCTATACCAAGTTCAAATAAAGAGAAGTATGAATCAAGAGGATATGATTTATCAACAGATCTTATAGGAATGGCTGGTATAGAGTCAGCTTATGAAAACGTACTAAAAGGAACTAAAGGTGGTAGAACAGTTAAGGTTAATGCAGAAGGAAGACCAAGAGAAGATCTTTATAGTATGCAAACTATACCAGGTAACAATGTTCATTTGACAATTGATAAAGATATGCAGTATTCAGCTGAAAAAATGTTGCAAACACAAATGGAGTATTTAAAAGCAACACCTAAGGGGAAAAATGCTTCAAGAGGAGCAGCAGTTGCCATTGATGTAAATTCAGGAGATGTTTTAGCTATGGCAAGTTATCCAAGTTATGATCCTAATATTTTTGCAACAGGTAAAATAGATGGAGATGTAGCAGCAGACCTTATAGCTCCTGATTTAGATAAATTTGGGGCGGAATATATTAGGCGTTCAGGTATAAGAAAAACTATGGACGAATTATTCCCAGTAGATTCACAGGGAAATAGACAAGATCCTAATGATATTTTTCCAAAGCCAATGTTTAATTATGCTACTATGGGACTTTTGCCACCAGGGTCTACATTTAAACCTATAACAGCATTAGTTGCTTTAGAGGAAGGTATAATGACAGCTGCTAATATTATAAGTGATGGTGGGGTATTAAACTCTAGTAAACAATTTATTAAGTATCCTAATTTAATAGATACTCCAAAAGATAATGGATACCATGGCACAGTTAGTGTGAAAGAAGCCCTACAAAGATCTTGTAACTCATATTTCTATGAAGTCGCTGTTAAGCTTTATTACAAGTATAAAGGTTCAGTAGATGGATTTAATGCAATTGCTAAGTACTCATGGGACTTAGGTCTTGGAACAAATCCAAATAATCCGGATGCAGTTGAGGGAACAGGAATAGAAATTGCAGAAAGAACAGGAAGTGTGTATAACTTCGAAGGCTCAAAAGATAAATTTAAAACTTTCTCTATGTGGGATTTAGTTGCTGGACTTGAAAAAGGTCAATTAAACTCAGGAAACCAATCATTTACACCAGTGGATATTGAGAGAAATGAAAAAGATTCAAAAGAGTTAAAGACTGCGAAAGAGGAACTTAAGGATATTGTAAAAGCAGAAATAGATAAAATTGAATCAATGGCTGATACAGGTTCACAAGAAGAATTTAAGAAGAATATTGAAAAAGCACTTAGAAAAATTTATGATAACTCAGAAAAATATCAAGCGAATATAAAGGAAAGAAAGTCTGATTCGGCAGATAAGTTAAAGGTGCACTTTAATGTTGTATCAACTGAAATTTGGACTTGGATTCAATTTAATATTAAGTACCAAGTAGTCAATGCTGGTAATATGGCAAGTGCATCAATTGGACAAGGGGATACTTTAGTAACTCCACTTCAAATGGTTAGTGCTATTGCTACAATTGCTAATGGTGGAACAAGGTATGATATAAATATGGTTGATAAGATAACTACATCAACAGGAGAGTTAGTAAAAGAGATAGAACCATCAGTTTTAAATAAGATGGAGATAAGTCAAAATACAATTAATTTAATCAAAGAGGGAATGTACATGACTAACCATGTTCAAAGTGGAACAGCATTTAGAACATTTGGATTAGCGAATTTCCCAATTCAGACTGCTGGTAAGACAGGAACAGTTACTGTTAAAGCAGATCAAGAAGAGTATGGAAGACAACCTTACTCAACATATGTTTCATTTGCACCAGTTGATAAGCCAGAAATTGCAGTTTTTGTTGTTATTTATGATGGGGTAAGTGGAGGAAATTCAGCAATAGTTGCTAGAGCTATTTATGAAACTTACTTTAGAGATCAAATTAAAGAGATAGCACCTGGTTACACACCTAGAACAACTAGTGGAGATGAGTATACATATACTTTATATCCAGAAAGTGAAGACTTTAAAGATGATGGAATTTTTGAAGGTGAAAAAGCGCCTGTAAAAGATGATGAAAAAAATAAAAATTCTGATGAAAATATAGAAGCTACAAAAAAAGAAAAAGAAAAAGAAAATAATGATGACAGTACACAAAATGAAAAACCAAAAGAAACAAATAATGAAAATAATGGATAAAAAAATAAAAAAAGTTTTTGGGGAAATTTTAATTTAAATAAAACCATCACTGAAATATTAAATTTTAGTGATGTTTTTTTTATATGAGGTAATTTGTTTGTCTAAAATTTGTTATAAAAATTATTATGAAATTTAGTAAAGTGATAATAATTTTGTAAAAAAATATATTATTTAAGTTGTAATATAGAGAAAAATGTAAAAATAAAGTTAAAATAGAACAAAATGTATTAAATATTTGAAATATGTTAAAATAAATACTTTAATAAGTCGATAATACCTTATATAATAAGTATATGTGTTAAAATTAAAAGAAATTTAATTTTGATAAAATTAAATTTATATGCTTAGTTGGAGGGTATAGTTGTTATGCAAAAAGGTATAATGATAAAAGGTAATAAAGAGGGTATAAATGCTGTTATAAACATGGATAAATTTGCAGATTTTGAGGATATGTTAAACGCACTTATTAAAAAGCTAAGTGCTGGGAAACAGTTTTATAAAGGTGCAACATTAACTATAACAACTGATTTAAAGCATATAAATGAGCGACAAATGTCAAAGCTTAAGGATTCCTTATTTGATGAAATTTTGATACAAGATTGTATATTTGCAGATAAAGAAGAGAAGGAAAATAAACTCTTCCAAGGAGTATATGAAGGAAGAACAAAATTTTTAAAGAAGCCGGTTAGAAGTGGACAATGCATTAGTTATCAGGGCAATATAGTAATAATAGGAGACATAAATCATGGCGGTGAAGTTATGGCTGATGGAAATATAGCTGTTTTTGGCTGTGTTAAAGGTAGAGTGTTTGCAGGAAATAATGGAAATGACAAAGCTTTCATAAGTGCTTTTTCGTTAGAACCTGAAGTGCTATCAATTGCAGGAGTTATGACAATATCACCAGATGATTTTGAGAAGCCAAGCTACCCAGAGGTAGCGAAATTGAAGGATGGTTCTATTATTGTTGAACCATATCTTCCTAATAAATATACATATAAAAAGTAGTGGAGGTAATTGTAGTATGGGAGAATCTATTGTAGTAACATCTGGAAAAGGTGGAGTTGGAAAAACAACTACAACGGCTAATATAGGTACGGCATTAGCAGCATTAGGGAAAAAAGTAGTAGTTATTGATGGAGATACTGGACTAAGAAATTTAGATGTTTTAATGGGATTAGAGAATAGAATAGTATATACAATAATGGATGTATTAGAAAATAAATGTAGAACAAAGCAGGCGTTAATAAAGGATAAGAGATTTCCAAATCTTTGTCTATTACCAACAGCACAAACTAGAGATAAGGACGATATAAGTGCAGATCAAATGTTAAAACTTATAACAGAGCTTAAAGAAGATTTTGATTATGTTTTAATAGACTGTCCAGCAGGAATTGAGCAAGGTTTTGAAAATGCAGTAATCGGTGCAGATAGAGCAGTAGTTGTTGTAAACCCTGAGATTACATCAGTAAGAGATGCTGATAGAGTTATAGGAAAGCTTGATGCAAAAGGGTTAGAAGATCATAAAGTAATTATAAATAGATTAAATCCTGAGATGACACAAAAAGGAGATATGCTTGATATACCTGATATTTTAGAAGTATTATCAGTTGAACTTCAAGGGGTAGTACCAGATGATAAAGGAGTTACAGTGTCAACTAATAAGGGTGAACCAATAGTTTTAAATAAAGAATCATTAGCAGGTAAAGCCTTTACTAATATAGCAAGAAGAATTACTGGAGAAAAAGTACCATTCTTAGAGTTAAAAGTGGAACCAGAGGGCTTCTTTAGTTCAATCAAGAAATTATTCAAGAAAAAGTAAGGGGGCGTGTCAGCTTTGTTTAAGTTTTTTTCTAGTAAGCCTTCACCAAAGCAGGTAGCTAAAGACAGGTTAAAGCTTATATTAATACACGATAGAGGTGAGTTATCACCAGAAGTTTTAGATAAAATAAAGCATGAGATTTTTGAGGTATTAGCTAAATATGTGGAAATTGATGACAATGATGTAGATATAGCAGTAACTAAATCAGAAGATATAGAAGGCACAACACCTTCTTTAACAGCTAATATTCCAATTAAGAATTTGAGAGGGAGATAGGTCAACCTATAAAATAAAACTTGTAAAATTTAAAGAATCAATGTATATTATCAAGTAGGATTCTTTAAGAATATAAAGACAAGGTTTGGAGGGTTATCTATGTTTAGAAAATTAAAACTAGATCCAAGATTATGGAGAGAGATGAACAAATCAGTTCTTTTCACAGCCCTATTAATAACTTGCTTTGGAATATTCAACATATACCTTGCTACATATAATCAATGGGGATTCGATTATGCAATAAAACAAGCGGTATTCTTTGGAGTATCATTGGTTGTTATGTATATTATGCTTGTTTGGGATTACACTATAATATACGATTATGTTGAAATATTTTATTGGTTTTCTATATTCCTGTTATTTATAACAAGATTTATAGGAACAGTTGTTAATGGAGCTAGAGGATGGATTGAGCTTGGACCTGTAAGTATACAACCATCGGAGATTGCAAAGATTGCTATGATTATGATGATTGGTAAACAATTGCAAAAAACTGATGGGAACATAAATGGTTTAAAAAACTTTATTAGATGTACAATATATGCAGCTATACCAATGGCACTTATTATTGTTCAGCCAGATATGGGTATGACCTTAGTTTGTTTCTTTATGGTTCTAGGAATTTACTTCTGCATGGGCTTAAACATGAAAGTAATACTTAGTGGTTTTGCAGCAATGGCAGTAGTAGTAGCATTAATATGGAACTCAGGTTTCATTAAAGAATATCAAAAAGCAAGACTTGTAGGATTTATGCATCCAAGTCAGGATGAGCTGGGTATTAACCTTCAGCTTAACCAATCGATGATTGGTATCGGATCAGGTGGATTCTTTGGAATAGGACCTGAAATGAATGTAAAAGGTGGAGGATATGCCGCAGAGTTCGTTCCAGAAAGACAAACTGACTTTATTTTCACTGTTATAGGTGAGCACTGGGGTACAGTTGGAGCTATAGTATTATTAGTACTATACTTCTTATTAATTTCAGGAATTATAGATACTGCAAGGAAATCCAAAGATGTTTTTGGTCGGGTAATATGTGTTGGGATAGCATCCTATTTTATATTTGCTATCTTACAAAATATAGGAATGACAATAGGTCTTATGCCTATAACCGGAATTACACTTCCAATGGTTAGTTATGGAGGAAGTTCTCTTCTAACAACACTTATGACACTTGGACTTGTTTTAAATATAAGTATGAGAAAGAATAGATTAAATTTCTAGAAGAAAAAGAAGGATGTTCAAATTTGAACATTCTTCTTTTTTTATAAAAGGAGTTAGCTTTAAAAGTTCTAATAAAATAATTAATGAAATATATATAAATTAAAGATAATATGTACACTAAATAAAAATAGATAAACGGGTGATGGTTAAATGGGGAAATATGATAAGGTTTATGAAAATTATTATAAAAAATTAGATTCTGATAATGATGGGAATGAAAGAGAATATTATTATGATGAAGCTCGCTATGTAAATAATAAATATGGGAAAAGACCTAAAAATTCAACTGGAGGAATAGTTATGCTTATTGCTATTCCGATTTTAGTATTAGGTGGACTTGGTATATATAAATTTGCTCAAACAAAAGAAGGTAAGGAGTTTTATAGTTCTTTTATAGCTACTATAGAAGAAAAAATAGAATTTATTTCAGGTAATATTGATAAAAAATATACATCAAAAGATAAAGAAGATAAAGAAGATAAAGATGAGGTGATAAAAGAATCTGTTAAAGCTGCAAATTCAGTACCAAGTTCTTTTGTTTTAAATGAAAACAATGTTGAAAGAGTTAAGAGTGATAAAAAGTATAACGAAGTTGTGTCTGCTTTAAATGGTATAGATATAAAGGCAAAAAGTGAGCAAGGATTAGTACTATCATGTAAGTATAAAATTATAGCAACTTCTTTATCAGGAATAGTTGAAGAGGTAGGAGAAAATGCAGATGGGCATTTTTTAGTAATAGATCATGGTAACAATATTAAAACTTTGTATTACAATTTACCTAAGTTTAATTATGTTAAGGGACAGGCAATTAAAAAGGGGGAAGCAATTACAGAGATAAAAGATGAAAAAGAAATTATTTTTAAAATAAAAGAAAATGATGAATTTATAACACCAAGTAAGTATTTAGAGTTTATTTAATAGTTAGCATTGCTAATATTCTTGTTTTTTAGAAAATTAGTAATAAAGAATCAGAAACTCCTATGTATAGACAGTTTATTTAAAGTAGAGGTGACGTAAAATAAAAATAAGTAAGTGGATAATTCCACAATTTTTAATTTTTTTCTTATTGAATTTAGAGGGAAAATTAATATTAACATTTTTATTTATTGTTCTACATGAATTTTCACATTTTCTAGCAGCGAAAAAGCTAGGAAGCAATATTGTGAATTTTAAAGTACATCCTCTAGGAGCAACATTGGAAATAGAGGATTATGAAGGGCTTGAAATAAATGATGAGATATTAATATGTATAGCTGGACCGTGTTTTAATGGGATTACAGCTACTATTTCCTTGATATTATATATGATTTATGGCGAAGTGATGTTTAAAAATGTTTTTGAAATTAATTTAGTTTTAGGAATTATGAATTTTATACCAGCATATCCCTTAGATGGTGCAAAGGTGTTAAGAGCAGTTTTGAGTAAGTTTTTTATGTATAAAAAAGCACATAAAATAAGTATAATAATAAGCTTTGTTATTTCAGTTATATTTGCAGTTTTAGGGGGATTATTAGTTTTTATAAATATTCAAAGTATTAATATTTTGATAGTTGGAATATTTATGATATATACTACTTATACAACTAAAGAGAGGACGATGTATATAGTTTTAGATCAAATTATAAGTAAGACTAAAAGATTTAAGGAAACTAAATATATAGAGAATAAAGATATATCAGTATACTATAAAGAAAATTTTATCACTTTGCTTAGTATGATAGAGAGAAATAAATTTAATACCTTTTATGTTTTAAATGATAAGATGGAATATCTATATGAAATTAGAGAAGATGAAGTTGTTGATGTTTTGAAAGATCAGGGAAACATGAGTCTATGCGAGTATTATGAGAAATTTGGAAAGTAGTTTTTTAATTGGTAAAAGCAAATTTTTATGATACAATAAAATGAATTATAAAAGAAGTATATAAAATATACTTCTTTTTTTCTTTTAAACTTAGTTTTGCAGGAGGACATAAATGGTTAGAATAACAGATGATATTTTATGTAAAGTAGAAAAACCCTCAAGATACATAGGGGGAGAGTTAAACGAAGTAGTAAAAAATCCAGAAAAAGTAGATGTGCGTTATGCATTCTGTTTTCCTGATGTTTATGAAGTTGGAATGTCTCACCTTGGTTCAAGAATTTTATATCATACATTAAATGAGAGAGAAGACACTTACTGTGAGAGAGTATATGCTCCATGGCCTGATATGGAAATAGCTATGAGAAAAAATAATATACCTCTTTACGCACTAGAAACAAAGGATTCATTAGATAATTTTAATTTCTTAGGATTTACTCTACAATATGAAATGAGTTATACCAATATTCTTAATATGCTTGATATGGGAGGAATTCCAATAAGGGCTTCACAAAGAAAGAACAATGATGCAATAGTAATGGCTGGTGGGCCTTGTGCTTATAATCCAGAGCCGATATATGATATTTTTGATATTATACAGCTTGGTGAAGGTGAAGAAGCTATAAATGATTTGCTAGACCTTTACATGAAGATGAAGGATAACTTTAATAGAGAAGAATATTTAAGAGCGGCTTCTAAGATACAGGGTATTTATGTACCTTCACTTTATGAGGTTTATTATAATGAAGACGGAACAATAAAAGAATTCAAACCTAAATATGAGGATGTTCCAGCAAAAGTTAAAAAGAGAATAGTAACAGATTTAGATAAGGTGCCATTCCCTGATAAACTTGTAGTTCCTTTTAGTGAAATAGTTCATGATAGGGTTGTACTTGAGTTGTTCAGAGGATGTACTAATGGATGTAGATTCTGCCAAGCAGGGATGATTTATAGACCCGTTAGAGAGAAGACAAGAGCTACTTTATTAGAACAGGCAAGAACAATGCTTAAAACTACAGGATATAATGATATTTCACTTGTATCACTTAGTACTTGTGATTATTCAGATATTACAGGACTTGTAACAGATCTTATAGCAGAGCATTCAGAGAATAAAGTAAGTGTGGGTCTTCCTTCAATAAGAGTTGATGCCTTTTCAGTTGATCTTTTAAAAGAGATTCAAAAGGTTAAAAGAACAGGATTAACTTTTGCACCAGAGGCTGGTTCACAAAGAATGAGAGATGTTATAAATAAGGGATTAACAGAAGAAAAAATATTAGAGGCAGCAAGAAATGCATTTACTTATGGATGGAGTACTTTAAAACTTTACTTCATACTTGGAGTTCCTTATGAAAATATAGAAGATGCAGCGGCTATAGGAGAACTTGCAGAAAAGATAGCAGCAGAATATTATGCAATAGATAAATCAGTTAGACATAAAGGTCTTAAAATTAATGTAAGTACATCAATTCTTGTACCAAAAGCATTTACACCATTCCAATGGGCACCTATGGAAGGCAAAGAAATGGTATTTGAAAAAATCAAAGCTGTAAAAGGTGCTATAAAGAATAAAGCGATAAATTATAGTTATCACGCTCAAAGAACTTCCCTAATGGAAGCTTTATTTGCTAGAGGGGACAGAAGAGTATGCGATGTTCTTATTAAAGCTTTTGAAAAAGGTGCAAAGTTTGATGGATGGAATGAATATTTTGATTTCAAGATTTGGATGGAAGCTGTTGAAGAGTGTGGGATAGATATTGATTTTTATGTGTTTAGAGAAAGAACATATGAAGAAATATTACCATGGGACTTCATAGATATCGGAGTTAATAGAAGTTATCTTGTAAGAGAGAATGAAAAAGCTAAAACAGCTAGTCTTACTAAAAATTGTAGAGAAGGCTGTACTGGTTGTGGAATAAATGTAAACTTTAAAGAAGGGAAGTGTTTCGAGGGTGCGATACTTAATTAAATTTACTAAAGATGAAAATTTAAAGTTCTTATCACATCTTGATTTGTTAAGAACAGTACAAAAAGTTGGAGCAAGAGCTGGGCTTCCTGTTGAATATTCTAAAGGATTTAATCCACATATGGCATTTGTTATAGCTATGCCTTTATCAGTAGGGGTTTACTCAGAAGGTGATTATGCAGATTTATATCTTTACGAAGATGTTGAATGTCAAGAGGTTTTAAGAAGACTTAATGAAAATTCAACTAGAGGGATTAGATTCCTTGAAGCTTCAAAAAGTCCTGTAATTATGAATGTTAGAAGATTACCACAAGCAATGGCGCTTATAGATGGAGCAACTTATACTATGAAAATTAGATATAATGATATAACAAATTTAGAAGATGAAATGAAAAAGCTTGAAGCGATGCAAGAATATAATACAATGAAAAAAACTAAAAGAAGTGAAAAACTTGCAGATATTAAACCTTTTATAAAAGAATTTTCATACAAAATAGAGGATAATACATTAATAATTAATACAATGATTAGTTGTGGAAGTAGAGAGACACTTTCACCATCTCTATTAGCGAGATTTATAAGAGATAATACTACAAATGCTATAGAAGATGCTTTTATTGATATTAAAAGAATTGAAATGTATGGGCTTAAGGATGATGTATTAGTACCTTTATATCAATATATAGATTAAGAATGAAGGCGAAAAGATGAGAGAAATATTTATAGAAAGAAGAGAAGAGATACTAAGAGTTGCTATAAAAGATAATAGAGAACTTACAGAATGTTATATAGAGGAAAATAATAATGAGCCTATTTCAGGGGAGTTATACAAAGGTATAGTTAAAAGAATTGTGCCAAGTATTAATGCAGCTTTTATAGATATTGGATATGAAAAAGATGCATATATGTCTTTAGATAAAAAGACTAGTGAAACTTTAAAAGTAGGTCATGAGCTTATAGTTGAAGTTATAAAAGAAGAGCTTGGGAAAAAAGCAGCTAAGGTTACAGGAGCGTATTCGATTGCAGGAAATTATCTTGTGATAGAGACTAGACATAAGTCATTTATAGTTTCTAGAAAAATAAAAAACAGAGGATTTGAGAAAGAAATTAAATCTTTATTAGAAAAACCAAGTGAGGTTGGTATAACTATTAGAACTAAGGCTGAGAAAGCTGGAATATATGAAATACAAAAGGAACTTAATGAGCTATATGAAGTCTATACAGAACTTGTTAGAAAGTGTAAGTATGAATTAAAACCAGGTAAGCTTTATGATAATAATAGTCTTATGAATAGAATAAAGAAAGATTTTATTACAGATGAAACTAGTAGAGTGATAGTTGATGATAAAGATGATTTTGAACTTATGAAAACTGTGTTTAAAGGCACAGAAATTAAGGTTGAACTTCATAATGATGTAACAACACTATTTGCACATTATGGAATAGAGAAATCTATTTTAAGTCTTAGAAATAATAAAGTAAATCTTAAGTGTGGTGGAAATATAGTTATAGAAAAAACTGAAGCTATGTATACAATAGATGTTAACTCATCAAAAAATGGTATACATTCTATTGATAATACTACAGCAGATATAACTAATATAGAAGCAGCAAAAGAAATTACAAAGCAAATTAAACTTAGAAATATTAGTGGAATAATAATTGTAGATTTCATTGAAAGTTATAATGAATTAGCAAAAGAAAAAGTTATAAATATTCTTAAAAAAGAGCTTGCTAAAGATAAGCAAAAATCAAAAGTTTATGATTTCACAGAGCTTGGTCTTGTTCAAATAGCAAGGGCTAGAAGAGGAAAAAGTATTTATGATTTTATAGAGGATGATTGTATTAGATGTAAAGGGCAGGGGATGGTTCTTAAATTATCTTATATTTATCTTCTTATAAAAAATGAAATTTTAAGGTGGAGTCTTGAAAATAATATTAAAGATTTTCATATTATATTAAATAAAATATATGAGAAAGAGGTTAGAGGTGATATCTTTAGATTTTTAAAAGATATTAATGCTTTAGACCTTAATATTTATCTAACTTTTGAGGAGTTTGATGACTTCTATGGAGTTGAACCTCTTATATTTAAAAATCAAATTGAAAATGTTAAAGATTTCTTAGTAAAGAATATCGAAAAATATTAGAATTTGCTTTACAAGGGGTATCAATGTGTGATAGAATTTCTTTTGTAAACCGCTCACGAATAGGTTTTAAAACAGGTTTTAACTTGTACCTTAAGTGGCGAGTCCGTTATGAGGAGGTGTTATTATGTACGCAGTAGTTACTACAGGAGGAAAGCAATACAGAGTTCAAGAGGGAGACGTATTATTCGTTGAAAAACTTGACGCTGAAGTGGAATCAACAGTTGAATTAACTGAGGTTCTTGCAGTTGCTAAAGATGGTGAGATCAAAGTTGGTACACCAGTAGTTGAAGGTGCTAAAGTTGTTGCTAAAGTATTAGCTCAAGGTAAAGCTAAGAAAGTGGTTGTATTCAAATACAAGCCTAAGAAAGACTATAGAAGAAAAAATGGTCACAGACAACCTTACACAAAATTAGTTATTGAAAAGATCGAAGCTTAATTATGATTAAGATTAGAATTGAAGAAAAGAGAAATAACATAATTTCCTTTACTATAAAGAATCATGCACTTCGTGAGAGGGATATGATTTTAGCCGGAGAGGCTTATGACATGGTATGCAATTCTGTATCTGTGTTATCTCAAAGCGCTATCATTGGTTTAGATGAAGTTTTAAAACTAAATGTAAACTATGAAATTAGTGATGGATATTTAAAACTTGATTTAAATGGATTCAGCGATGAAGAAATTAATCAAGCTCAAGTGTTACTTAAAACATTTGAAAAAAGCCTAGAAAGTGTAATTCTAGGGATTGAGCAAAGTTTTGGTTATAAAAAACGTTGTGAATATATAGATTATAAAAAAGAGGAGGTGTAACAAAATGTTAATCATGAACCTTCAATTATTCGCTCACAAAAAGGGAATGGGTAGTACAAAGAACGGAAGAGACTCAGAGTCAAAAAGACTTGGTGTTAAATGCGCAGACGGACAATTCGTTTTAGCTGGAAACATCTTAGTTAGACAAAGAGGAACAAAAATCCACCCAGGTAATAACGTAGGTAGAGGTGGCGACGATACTTTATTCGCTAAAGTAGACGGAGTTGTTAAATACGAAAGACTTGGAAGAGATAGAAAGAAAGTTTCAGTGTACCCTGTAAACATAGAGATAGCTGAATAATTTTTATTCTTAAAATAAAAAGCACCCTAGCACTAGGGTGCTTTTTTAGAATTTTAATAATGATAATGATAATAACCTTTTAAAAAGGTTTTAACATATAGATATTTTGGAAATAATACAGTTAAGTATTACCGAATTAAATAAACTAAAAGAAGAGAGGGTGAGTATATGTTTATAGATAAGGCCAAAATTATGGTTAGATCAGGTAATGGTGGAAATGGTTCTATTTCATTTAGAAGAGAAAAATATGTTCCACTAGGAGGACCTGATGGGGGTGATGGTGGTAAAGGTGGAGATGTAATCATTAAAGTTAATCCACAAATCACAACACTTTTAGACTTCAAATATAAAAGAAAATTTATAGCTGAAGATGGTAAAGCAGGTCAAGGTTCAAAATGTTATGGAAGATCAGGAGAAGATTTAATAATACAAGTACCTATGGGAACAATTATTAGAGAAGCTAACTCAAATAAAGTTATAACAGACCTTGCACATGCAAATGATGAAATTATCATTTGTAAAGGTGGAAGAGGTGGAAGAGGAAATGTTAAGTTCTGTTCACCTACAAGACATGCACCAAGTTTCTCAGAGCCAGGAATGCCTTGCGAAGAGATGGAAATAGTTCTTGAACTTAAGCTTTTAGCTGATGTTGGATTATTAGGATTCCCTAACGTTGGTAAATCAACTTTATTATCAGTTGTAAGTAAAGCTAAACCAAAGATAGCTAACTATCATTTTACAACACTTAAGCCAAACTTAGGAGTTGTTGCAGTTCCAGGAATTAGACCATTTGTAATGGCTGATATTCCAGGGATTATTGAGGGAGCTTCAGAGGGTGTAGGACTTGGATTTGAGTTCTTAAGACATATCGAGAGAACAAGACTTTTAGTTCATATAGTTGATATTTCAGGAGTTGAAGGAAGAGATCCAATTGAAGATTTCAAGAAAATCAATGATGAACTTAAAAACTACAGTGTAAAACTTTGGGATAGACCACAAATAGTTGTTGCTAATAAAGCTGATATGCTATTTGATGATGAAGTTTATGAAAACTTCGAAAAAGAAGTTAAAGCTATGGGATTTGAAAGTGTATTCAAAATGTCAGCAGCTACAAACCAAGGTGTAGAAGAAGTTATGAAGGAAGTAGCAAGAGTTCTTGAGACAATTCCAGTAACAGATCTTTACATAGATGAAGACGAAAGATATATACCAGAAGAAAAGAAATTCACATACACAATTACTCCTATCGAAGAAGATGGACAAATGGTTTATGTGCTTGAAGGAAGCTTCGTAGATAGATTATTATTATCAAGTTATATTAATGATCCAGATTCATTAAGACACCTTCATAGAGTTCTTACAGAGAAAGGTATATTTGATGAATTAAGAGAACTTGGAATTGAAGACGAAGATATCGTAAGACTTGCAGACTTTGAGTTCGAGTACTTAATGTAATTTAGGAGGCAGAATTTAATGATAACAACTAAGCAAAGATCATTCTTAAGAGGAATGGCTAATAGATTAGACCCAATATTCCAAGTTGGAAAAAATGGTATAGAAGATAATTTCTTAAAGCAGGTAACAGATGCACTTGAAAAAAGAGAGCTAATCAAGATAAAAGTTCTTGAAAATAGTGGAATAACAGCTAGAGAAGCTTCAGATATAATATGTGAAGAAATTGGTTGTGAAGGAATTCAAGCTATCGGAAGTAAGCTTGTTCTTTATAAGCAATCATCAAAGAAGCCAGTTATTGAGCTTCCAGTTGCTAAAAGAAAATAATTATAAGTAGTTTTGTGAAAAGTCATATCTTAGATAATTCTAAGATGTGGCTTTTTTAATTTCACTTTATGTAAAGAAATTGATATAATTATTAAAGACTAAACTGGCAATTAGAGGTGAATAAGATGTTAGAGGAGAACTTAAAAAAATATTTAAAAGAAAATTTAAGTGAAAAAAGATATAGACATACTTTAGGAGTTTGTGAAAGTGCTATAAAACTTGCAAACCTTTATGGCGCAAATGAAGAAAAGGCAAAAATAGCAGCACTTGGTCATGATATTGCAAAAGAATTATGTATAGATGAACAAAAAGAACTTCTAAGAAAAAATAATTTTGAAATTGGGGAAATAGAAGAAGCCTCACCACAAATTTTACATGGATTTGCAGGTTCAATTTTATTAAAAGACCTTTTTAATGTTGATGATAAAGAGATTTTAGATGCAATAGATTTTCATAGTACAGGAAGAAAAGAAATGACTACTTTAGAAAAGATTATTTATATTGCAGATTATATAGAGCCTAATAGAAATTATGATGGTGTAGAGCATCTTAGGGAAACTACTTTTAAGGATTTAGATGCTGGTGTATTAGAAGGCTTAGACAATACTATAAAGCTTGTTGTAGAGCAAAGAAAAGTTATACATCCACTTACACTTGAAGCTAGAAATTATTTAGTCATGGAAATGATGAAGAAATAGGAGAATGTTTTAATGAGTATGTTAACTAAAATTGTTGAGAGTGAACATGATAATACTAAGATTAAACCATATTTAAAAGATATTATGGGATTATCAAGTAGATTTTTAAAGAAAGCAGGAAAGGAAGATAGAGTATTTGTTAATGGAAAACCTGTTTTTATGAATTTTATGATTTCAACTGGAGATAAGATAGAAGTTGAACTTCAAAGAGAAGAAAGTCAGGATATTGAACCAGAAGATATCCCAGTAGATGTTGTTTATGAGGATGATGATATATTAGTTTTAAATAAAAAGCCATTTATGGTAGTGCATCCAACTAAAAACTACAATACAGGAACGCTTGCAAATGGAATTATAAACTACTTTAGAAATACAAATCAAAATTGCATTGTAAGGCTTGTTAGTAGACTTGATATGAATACTTCAGGACTTATAATTATAGCTAAAAATCAATTTGCTCATATGAGATTATCAGATGAGATGAAAACTGAAAGATTTGAGAAAAGATATCTTGCGCTTGTTCATGGAAATCTAGAGCAAAAAGAGGGAACAATAAATAAACCTATATATAGAGTTGGTGGTCAAACAATAGCAAGAGTTATTGATGAAAGAGGTAAAGAAAGTATTACTCATTATAAGGTAGTAGAAAGTTTTGAGGGTGCAGACCTTGTTGAATGCTTACTTGAAACTGGCAGAACTCATCAAATTAGAGTACACCTTCAAAGTCTTGGACACCCTATATTTGGTGATGAACTTTATGGAAAAGAGTTCTATGAAGCTGATAAGGAATATATAGATAGACAGGCACTTCATGCTTATGGACTAGATTTTTATAGCCCAAGAAGTGAAGAGAAACTTTCACTTAGAGCAAGTCTTCCATATGATTTTGATGATGCAATAGAAAAACTTAAAAAATAAAGGAGAAGCGGTTGCTTCTCCTTTATTTAAAGTGGACCCTATGTCAAGGACACTATGAAAAAAAGAGTTAAGCAGCAAGAAGATGATTTTGGTATTGAACCGGAGTCATCTTTTTTAAATTCCATTGACATCTATGATTATTATAATAATCAAGATAATCATC
>JBOGAY010000356.1:0-3873 GCA_051655925.1 Sarcina sp.
AGCTATGTTAGAAATAAAATTCTAGCATAGCTTTTTATGTTGCTATTAAGTTTTTAGTTAAAAGTTTCACTTTGAAAGTCTCCTTAGCTTTATTAATAAGTTTTGCTACTGTTTGTGTAATAACCAAAAAATCCTGTGAAAATAGCCTCTAAAACTGATATAAATTTATTCATAATATGTGTCCTCCTAAAATTTTTGTTTTTTTATTTTTGTTTTGTTTTGTTTTGTTTTGTTTTGTTCTTATGAGTTAATTTTACTATTTTAAAGAGGTTTCACATATCGATTTAGCTTTCTTTAATCTTACATTTTTGAAAGTTAGAATAAGGTTGAGAAAGGTATGGTAGATAAAATATCATACCTTTCTATGTTGTTAAAGTTTTTATTTTTAATAACATGTTTTTTTGATAAGTAAATTTATATATTTTAGATAAAAGATATTATAAAATTAATTTAATTATATGTGGTTTATGTAATTAAAGAGGTTAAAAATTCAAATGCAATTATAGTTTCTGCAAAAAAGTAGTTATTTGTTGTTTTAAGATTAGAATCTGTTGAGATATTAAATGACAAATCTGATAAAGTTGTGAGTTTGTTGTTAGATGAAGAGGTAAAGCTAATGATTTTTATATTATGTTTTTTTGCTATTTTTCCAAGTTCGTAGAGTCTTTTAGTGTCTCCTGATTGTGAGATTATGATTAAAAGAGTTTCGCTTGATTTTTCTTTGTCTAATAATTGAATATGTAATTTTGAGGTTATTCTAAAGCCTTTTAAAAATAGTGATTCACACATGTAGTCAGCTATGATTTGAGAAAATCCCATTCCAGTTACAATTATATTTTTGTTTTTATACATGTTAAGAATTTTAGTGAAATTTTCTTTTTTATCTAAAAGAGAGTTTTCTATAGATTCATAAGGTGTTGTAGGGGCTTGTGTAGGTAGCATTTTTTTGTAGTAAAGATTATATATCATATCTGCATAGCCTAAAAATCCTAATTTATGTGCTAATTTATAAATTGTAGCTGTTGATGTGAAATGATTTTTAGCTAGAGTTCTTATACCAAGTTTTCTTATGTCAGATGATGTTGTGTAAAGTGATTCTAGGATACTTTGTTCAAGTTCAGTTAAGTTATATTTGTCTGATAAATAAAATAAAGACATTGGTAAATACCTCCAAAATATTAGTTATGTAAATTATACCATATTTAAAATTTAATTTAGTTAGGAGTTTTAACATGAGCAAAAAATTTATATCAGACCCATGGGCAAAAATTACAACTAGAAATGGGTTTAATGGTGATGAGGTTATATCAGCACTTCAAAAATCTATAAGAAGAGGACTTGTTGAGGATGCTTGTAAGTTTGCTTATGAGATGTATATAACATCACCTCAAATGGAAGACAAGCTTTGGAGAAGACTATTAACAATAACAGTTGAGGACATTGGTATGGGTGATGTTAATGCTGCAATACTAGTTAATAATCTTAATTCAATGAGGAAAGAGTTTGATTACGCAGATGGAGATAGACCAATATACTTTATTCATGCGATTAGATATCTTTGTGCTTGTGAGAAAGATAGATCAAGTGATTTACTTAAGAACATTGTTATTAAAGGGTTTGCAATGGGAGAAGAACTTGAGATTCCAGATGTGGCACTTGATAAACATACTGTTAGAGGTGCACAGATGGGAAGAGATTCATTCCACTTCTTGAATGAAGCAAGTAAGGTTATTCCACAAATGGAAGTTGATAATGATTATAAAGAAAGATACGAAGAAATTTTAAAGGAATATGATCCGGAGAATGTTGTAGAGTCAACTTTTAAATATAATAATTATCAATATTAATGAAAAGCTTTAAAGGTATAAATAGAATATATAAATTTGATTATAAAGTTGGGTTACAATAAAAAAATAAATAATTTAATAAATAGACAGTTAAAACAAATAAACCAATCTAAGTGGTGGGGACCGAACTGGTTGAGTTACGAATTAAGAAAAGGGGTAGCTTTAGAATGGAAAATAAAGTTTTAGTAAAATTAGATGAAAAACTTTCACCTATAGGGGTGAAATTAGGAAATCAAAGGCATTTGAGAGCGGTATCAGCTGGAATGATGATGCCACTTGCTTTGATTGTTGTAGGGGCATTATTTTTAATAATTGCAAATCCACCAATTAACTTAGAACTTGTAGATATGAATACAAGTAATATATTTTTACAAGCTCTAATTGGATGGAAAAACTTTGCTGTTGAGAATTATAATATATTAACAGCACCTTTTAATATGACAATGGGGATATTTGGACTTTTTAGTGCTTTTGCAATAGCGTATTCACTTGCAAAGGATTATAAGCTTAATGCACCAATAGTAGGACTTATAGCAACTTCAGTTTTCTTAATGGTTTGTGCACCAGCGATTGAAGGCGGTATTAGTACTCAGTTTCTTGGTGCAGATGGACTTTTTGTTGCAATTATAATAGCAATTATTTCAGTAGAATTAACTAGGGTTATAGAGGAAAAGAATTTAAAGATTAAATTTCCAGAGACAGTTCCAACGGCTGTTACAGCATTTGTGAACTCTATTTTACCTGTTTTAGTAAATATTGTAGTTATATATGGACTTAATATAGTTCTTGTTTTATTACTTGATAAGACAATGCCAGAGGCAATAATGGGATTTCTAACTCCGGCTTTAGCAGTAGTAGATAATATATGGGGATTTTTAATTATTATAACTTTTGCTAATGTTTTATGGTTCTTTGGAGTTAATGGAACATCAATAATTTTTCCGATAGTATTTTCTCTTGGAATAGCAAATACAGGGATAAATAGTGAGCTTGTTAGTGCAGGGGCTGATCCAAATGCATACATGAATCTTCAGATGTTTAGAGTTGCAATATTAGGAGGAGCAGGAAATACCTTAGGACTTGTTCTTTTGATGTGTAAGAGTAAATCATATCATCTAAAATCTTTAGGTAGATTGTCTGTTGTACCTGGAATTTGTGGTATAAATGAGCCAATAATATTTGGTGGACCAATAGTATTTAATCCAATACTTGCAATACCATTTATAATAACGCCAATAGTGACTTGTGGGCTTACATATTTTGCTCAGGTTATAGGAGTTATAACACCGGGGTATATAGTAGATCCATCATTTACACCATTTTTTGCTCAGGCATATTTATCATCTTTAGATATTAAAAATGTTATGTTTGTGTTTATTCTTATACCAATAAGCATGTTAATATATTATCCATTCTTTAAAGTATTTGAGAAAAATGTTTTGAAAGAAGAGGAGATATAAGTACTAAAGTGGAATAAATCAATAATGTTTTAGTTGCGTAAGAGAGAGTCTTACGCAATTTTTTTATTAATTGACTTAATTATTTAGAAAAATTTAGAGTGATAATGATTAGGATAAAATTATTAGAAGTTTTGTTAGCTTAAAAGACGATGACTTTAATAATTTTGTGTTTGAGAAATGAAAAATAGATTCGATAATAATAAAGAATTTAGTTAGAAGCAATGAGGAGGGAATATGAAGGATAATTTAATTGAAGAAAATTTAAAAGATGTGATTAATTTGATTTTAAAAAGAAGTTTTATATGGATAGGAAGTTGCTATACAATTGAGCAAATGCTTATAAGTTTTTTTTATACTGCAATAAAAAGTTTTTTCAATATTAGCAATAAAGAAGATATTACAATGATGATATATTATATTTTATTTATAGGAATTATTTTTATTGTTTGTTGGAGTATATATGAAATATTTAAGAGTGATTTTGAAGTGAAAATTATGACTGATAAGGAACATAAGATAATTATAAAAATAGGTGATTATGCTGATAATATGTATGAGGTTTTAAA
>JBOGAY010000357.1:0-6915 GCA_051655925.1 Sarcina sp.
AAGAGAGTGAAAATAAACATTATTTCGAAATTTTAGATAATAAAGAAGTAAGACTTAGAGTTGAAGCTGAAAGAAACTTTATGAGAGTTCTAAATGGAGGGTGTCATAGCATTATAGGTGCTTATACAGAAATAATAAATGATGAATTTTATATGATAGGTGTATTTAGTGTTGAAGGTAAAATGGTAAAGAAGGATATAAGAGGGCATATAAGTGATTCATTAAAACTTTCAGAGCAGTTAGCATATAGAATATTAGAAAAAGGTGAGGATGATACTAATGAGTAAAGCGTATATAATAGGAACAGGTCCAGGAGATGAAGAGCTACTTACTTTAAAAGCAGTGAGAATTTTAAAGGAGTGTACAGCAGTATTATATGATAAGCTTGTAAGTGGAAATGTTTTAAATTATTTAAATGATAATTGTGAAATATATTACTGTGGGAAAGAACCAGGATGTCATTATAAAACTCAAGAAGAGATAAATGACATGATAGTAGAACTTGCTAAAAAGGGATATATAGTGGGAAGAGTAAAAGGTGGAGATCCTTATGTTTTTGGAAGAGGTGGAGAAGAGGTTTTAGCTTTAAGAGAGAATAATATTGATTTTGAAGTCATCCCCGGGGTTACATCACCAATAGCTGTTCTAAATTATGCAGGGATACCAATAACTCACCGTGCAGTTGCACAAAGTTTTCATATTGTAACAGGAATGACATCTGCAAGTGAAAAAATAAATTGGAATGCACTTGCAAATGAAAAAGGAACTCTTGTATTTATGATGGGACTTAGTAACCTTCCAAAAATTGTAGAAAATTTAATTTCTAATGGTAAAGATGCAAAAACACCAGCAGCTATTGTTATGAGGGGTACAGGTTCAAAGCAAAGAAAAGTTATAGGAACTTTAGAAAATATAGAGGAACTTGCAAGAGTAAATGAATTAAAATCACCATGTATTATAGTTTGTGGAGAAGTTGTAAACCTAAATGAAAAATTAGCTTGGTATGATAATAAACCTTTGTTTGGTAAGAATATTTGTATTACAAGGTCTAAAGCACAAGCTGGCAACTTGAAAATAGAATTGAAAAAACTTGGTGCAGATGTCACTGAGATTAATTCAATAAAAATAGAGGACACAAAAGATAATTTACTTAATTGTATGAGTAAGATGAAAAGTTATGATCATATAATATTTACATCAGTCAATGCAGTAGATATGTTCTTTAACTTTTTAATAGAACAAAGATTTGATCTTAGGGATTTAAAAGCAAAGTTCTATGCTGTTGGGTGTGGAACAGAAAAAGCTTTAAATAAAAGAGGAATTCTAAGTTTTATTACAAGCAAGGAATTTACAGCAAAAGCACTTTTTGAGGAAATGAGAAAAGAAATAAAAGAAGATGAAACTGTTTTAGTTCCATGTTCTAATTTAAGTGATAATTTCCTAGAAAATAATATTAAAAATTTAAATGCGAAAATCGATAGAGTAAATGTCTATAATAATTTGCTTGGTGAAGTTAAAAATCAAAATGCATTTAGTGATGTAGATATAGTTTTATATACAAGTCCTAGTACTGTAAATAATATGATTAAGATGCTTGGTATAGATAAAATTAAGTCTAAAAAAAGTATAGCTATTGGGCCTAAAACAGGTAAAGCACTTGAATCTTATGGTATAGATTATATAATGTGTGATGAGCATTCAGAAAGTGGATTTTTAAAGAAAATAATAGAAGTTAAAGATGAAATATAAAGAATTCATAGTTTAGTTTTAAATTAGATTTTAGAGAGAAATAAAAAATATAATTTTACAGGAGAAATAATGATGATGAAAAGAACAAGAAGACTTAGAGCAACTAGTAGTATAAGAGATTTAGTTAGAGAAAATAAAATTACAGCAGATGACTTCATTTTTCCTTTCTTTGTAGTAGAAGGTGAAAATATAAAAGAGGAAATATCATCTCTTGAAGGAAATTATCATTGGTCATTAGATAGATTACCAGAACTTATAAAAGAAGTTGAAGATGCGGGAGTTAAAGGTGTTATAGTATTTGGACTTCCAGATCATAAAGATTGTATGGGGTCAGAGGCTTATAATGATAAGGGGATAGTTCAAAAAGCAGTTAGACTTATAAGGAATTTATCAAAAGATTTATATGTAGTAACTGATATATGTATGTGCCAATACACAGATCATGGACATTGTGGTATTTTAGAGGGGGAAGTTATAGATAATGATAAAACATTAGAAAAACTTTCTAAAATAGCAGTGTCACATGCAAAAGCGGGAGCTCATATGGTAGCTCCATCAGATATGATGGATGGAAGAATAGGTCATATGAGAAAAGTTCTTGATGAGAATAATTTTGAAAATGTTGCAATAATGAGTTATTCAGCAAAATACTGTTCAGCATTCTATGGTCCATTTAGAGAGGCAGCAAACTCAGCACCTAAGTTTGGAGATAGAAAAACTTATCAGATGGATCCAGCTAATGGAATTGAAGCTTTAAAAGAGATAGAATATGATATAGAAGAGGGTGCAGATGTGATAATGGTTAAACCAGCGCTTTCATATTTAGATGTTATAAGAAAAGCAAAGGATATGGTTAATGTTCCGGTATGTGCTTATAGTGTTAGTGGAGAATTTGCAATGATTAAAGCAGGTGCAAAGCTAGGACTTATTGATGAAAAGAAAATTGTATTAGAAACTTTACTTTCAATGAAGAGATCTGGTGCTGATATGATAATAACATACTATGCTTTAGATGCAGCAAAATGGATTAAAGAATAAGTGAGGGATAACAAATGAATAAAGAAATATTTGCAGAATCAGAATTATATATGCCAGGTGGAGTAAATTCACCAGTTAGGGCATATAAAGGATTTAATATAGATACACCAGTTATAAAAAGTGGTAAGGGTGTAATAATAAAAGATGAAAATGGAAAAGAATATATAGATTTTGTTTTAGCTTGGGGACCAATGATGCTTGGACACTGTGATGAAGATGTTGTAAAAAGCATTCAAGATATTTCAGCTAAGGCTATAGCTTTCGGAATTCCAACAAAACTTGAGCTTGATATGGCTAAATTCTTATGTGAGAACATGGAGAATATTGAAATGGTAAGAATGGTTAACTCAGGTACAGAAGCTACAATGAGTGCTGTAAAGCTTGCAAGAGGATATACAAAGAAAAATAAAATAATTAAATTTGCTGGATGTTATCATGGACATTTTGATGGTTTCTTAGTTGAAGCAGGTTCAGGAGTTTTAACAGAAGGGATAGCAGGTTCTCTTGGAATTCCAAATGATAGTATAAAAAATACTTTAATAGGTGTTTATAATGATTCAAATCAAATAACAGAGCTATTTAAAACTTATGGAAATGATATAGCAGGAGTTATAATAGAACCAGTTGCAGGAAACATGGGAACAATAAAAGCAACAGATAAATTTATGAAAACTTTAAGAGAGCTTTGTGATAAATATGGAGCACTTTTAATCTTTGATGAGGTTATGAGTGGATTTAGAGTTTCATTTGAAGGTGCACAAGATTTATTTGATGTAAAACCAGACCTTGTAACTTATGCAAAAATAATGGGTGGTGGACTACCTTGTGGAGCATATGGTGGAAGAAAAGAAATTATGAGTATTTTAGCACCTTTAGGTGGTGTATACCAAGCAGGAACAATGTCAGGAAACCCAGTTGTAATGGCAGCAGGTCTTACAACTTTAAATAAACTAAAGGCAAATAAAGAAGAATATTATAATCATATAAATAAAATTGGTAGAATGTTAGAGTTCGGAGTAAAAGAAATAGCAAAAGAAAAAAATATTCCATTAAGTGTTAATAGAGTTGGTGGAATGATGACTATGTTCTTTACAGAACAAGAAGAAATAAATTTATTTGCAGATGTTAAAACATGTAATATCGAAAGATTTAATAAATACTTTGAACACATGTTTAATGAAGGAATTAATTTACCACCATCACAATATGAAACAATATTCTTAAGTGTTAAACACACAGAAGAACATATAAATAAATTCTTAGAAGCATTTAGAAAATTTGAAATATAACTAATTAAAAGGGGATGATTTTTAAGTGACTTTTGGTCGATTAAAAATTATCCTTATTTTTTAAAATTTAAAAATAATAAAGGGGAAATGTTATTTAACGTATACAATAATAAAAAATATTTTGTAGACGTTAAATAATAAAAAAAAATATGAAGACAGTCGTAATATTAGTTCATTTTGGTACAGCTAATAAGGAAGCTATAGAAAATTCGATTTTTAAATTAGAGAATGAAGTGAAAATGTCAGAAGAAAATTATGAAGTAATAAGCTCTTTTATGTTAAAAAGAATTAGTACAATTTTAAAGAATAAAGAAAGTATAGATATAGAATATTTTGAGGATGTACTAGCTAGAGTAAATACTAAATTTGAAAGAATAATAGTGCAACCAGTATATTTAATAGATGGTGAAGAGTATAAAAAGATAGAAAGGATAGTAGATGGTTTTAAAAATGAATCATTAGCTAAAATAGAACTAAGAAAGCCACTTATATATAGTGAAAAGATAGAACAAGAACTTCTATGCGAAAGACTTGTAGAATCTTTAAAGGAAGAAATAATTAAACTAGAAGAAGATAAAAATGATGAAATAAATTTATTTATAGGACATGGGTCAGATAATTTAGAAAATAATCAATATCAGGTTTTAGAAAAAAGTTTTAAGAAGATATCAAAAAATATAATTATAGGAACACTTATGGGGGCTCATGATAAAGAGTATATAAGAGATTTTCTTATTAAAAATAATATAAGAAAAGTTAGAGTTTATTTACTTTTCATGTTGATTGGGAAGCACGTTAGATTAGATGTTTTAGGTAATGTAAATTCATGGATAAGTATGCTAAATGACGAAAATATAGAAGTTGAAGTAATAGATAAAAGTTTACTTGAGTATGGAAAAATAAGAAGAATTTTTATTGATGAAATATTATAATAGTAAAGTCCTATACCAAAGTTAATAAATTTGGTATAGGACTTTTTTTATAAAGAAATTATACTAAGTACTTGCTAGCTATTTCTTTAAATCTATCTATATTATTTTTGTACCAATCAGCAAAAGTGATATTTTCTTTTTCAAGTTCTTTGTAAAGATCAAAGATAAAATCAGGAATATCATCTTCAACTATTTCACTATAAACATCTCCAAGAACAGAGTCATTTACAGCAAATTTTCCACCAACATGTAGTTCGAAACATTTTCTTACTGCGTCATTAACTCTTTTCATTTTTCCAGTGAATCCAATTTCACCTATTTCATGAACACCACATGAATTAGCACATCCTGAAATATGAAGTTTAGGAAGTAAATCTTTAGTTATATTTTCTTTCTTAAGCTTCTCTACAATTGAAGTTAAAAGTGCTTGACTTGTTCCGATTCCCATTTGACAAATAGGAACTCCAATACAAGAGATGCTTTGGAATACCTCAAGTTCTCCACCTTTACCTTTTGTAAGGTTTAAAAGTTTAACAGCTTCATCACCATTTAAATTAATGATATATAATCCTTCATTCATTGAAATTCTAAAACTTACATCATCCATTTTTTCAGTTGTATCTAAAATTTCACAAAGTACTTTAGTATCTAAAATTCCTCCGATAGGGTGGAAGTATACTGTGTATAATCCTTCTTGTTTTTGAGGGATTAATCTCTTATCTTCTACATCAGTTTTTACACCTTGTTTAGTGATTGAAGTTTCTTCAATTTTTATATCAAGATTAAGTAATTCTTTAGTTTCTTTTAAATGTTTTTTGTAACAAGCAATAAATTCTTCTTCGCCCATTCTTTCAACAATATATCTTATACGAGCTTTATTATGATTTTCATAATCACCTTCTGCAATGAATAATCTTGTAAGACCTTCAACGTGGTACACAACATCAAGTGGGTCTACAAGTTCATCAAATTCAACTCCAAGTCTTGGGTTTTTACCAAGTCCACCACCAATGAAAACTCTAAACATGTTTTTACCATTTTCATTTACAGCAACAAAACCTAAGTCAGTAGCAGTACAATGAGGATCATCAACATTATTAATTGACATTGCAATTTTAATTTTTCTTGGAAGTTTATATTCAGTAACTTTACTCATAATGTGCTCATTAATTTTTCTAGCATATGGAGTAACATCAAAAACTTCATCTTTTGAAACTCCAGAAAGTGGTGAGATAGCAACGTTTCTTGGGAAGTTTCCACCTGAACCTCTAGAGTAAATTCCATAGTCTAAAGCCTCTTCCATAAGATCACAAACATCATCAATGCTCATTCCATGGAATTGAATAGCTTCTCTTGTTGTTGGGTGTATCCAATCTAAGTTGTACTTTACAGCCCAATCATAAATTTGTCTAAAGTCTTTTTGTGATATAACTCCTGATGGTGTTTTAAGTCTTATCATAAACTCTTTTCCACCTTTATGTGCATATGAACCCATACCACCTGAAAGACGTTTAAATTCTAACATTTTTAATTCACCATTTAAGAATTTATGTCCATTCTCTCTGTATGTTTTTATTTCTTCTCTTAGAACTTCTTTATATTTAGTATCCATAACAAAATCACCTTTCCATTTCCAAATAAATTTTAAAAGTTTTAATTCTTATAATTAAATTATATATTTCCAATCTTTGTTAGTGAAATATGTATAATTTATAACTACAATAACCAATTACCTATTGAAAAAATATATATCTTAATTATTAGTATTTTTATACTTTAATAATCTTATACAACAAATAATTATATCAGGAATTTTTAGGATGATATTAAAGTGAAATTATAAAATATATAATAAAATCGATAAAAAATTATCATATGAGTCTTAATAAATATACAAATAAGCTACT
>JBOGAY010000358.1:0-4321 GCA_051655925.1 Sarcina sp.
AGGAGATACATCAATTTTTAAATAACTGTTAAAAATTTATTTTTTCATATCAGAATAAAAGGAAACGTTAAATTAATTTTCTCTTTTAGCACTCTGTAACTGTATTATTAAATATATTTTAATTTTATAATGCAACATATCTATATAAAAAGAAGAAAAAACAGTAGATATTATACAAATATCTACGTGTTATCTATACTCTAGTCTACTTAATATATCACCATACAATACAAAAGAGAGTCCGCATAGACTCTCTTTTAGGTTGCTAATCTATACTTATACAATATTCAGCACAACTATAATACATTTTTTCTTTTTTAACTCTTTGTAAAAATTCTTTTGTAAATTTTCCAATCTCACTTATTACTCTAGGAATAGTATTTTTTTCATTATCAAAAAAAAGTATTCCAATCTCTCTTTCTTTATTTCCCACATTATGAACTTGTCCAAATTCAAGATTCGGATATTTTAAAATCAATTCGTTAAATATTTTTCTCATACCTTCAAAATATATTTTATCTTCTTCTGTTTTGTCTAAAGTAGTTTTGTAGTATCTTAGGCAAATATAAGGAGTATATATTTTTGTATTTTTATTTATTCTCCAATCAACTCTCCAAAAAATGCCAAACCAATGATTTGGAATATTTTCAATAGATAAAATACTAATATTTGTCCAAGGTCTACCAAAAGAAGTTCCTGTAGTAATTTTTGATTCTATTTCATTTTGTAATTTTTTTAAAATTTTGTATTGGCCAGATTGACTCAAAAAAATTACTTCTAACTCATACTTTGTTAATTGTCTGTTTTCGCCGATTAATCTCATCTCTAAATTATCTTTTTCTTCAATCTTTAGTAAAAAATTATAGTATGAATCAAAAATTTCATTTTTAATTCTAATTTTATTAAAAATATTTAATATAGCTTTCCTATCAATTAACGTATATTCTTTTGGAAGTTCATTATCTTCATCATATAGATTTCCTATTTTAAAGTAAATATACTTTTTTTCACTCTCACCTTCATTTTTCATTGCTTCGATATGTCTCATTAATTGATTTGAATGATGAGATGTTTCTAATTTATTTTCAAATATAAAATATATCTTCTTGTCATCTATTAAAAGTATTTCAACTAAAACATCAATTTTTGAAGCTCTTTGTTGAGTTAATGGTTTTATTTTTCTTATACTTAACTTTTTGCTTCCTCCACAATAATTATAAATTTCTTGGACTAATTTATAAGAAAAATCTTTTTCTAATATATTATTGCTCTTATCAAAATTAAAACACCAACATAAAAAAGCATCTTGAACAAGTTCTTTCGGTGCAAAATCAAATATATTATTCATTTATACCTCCAATAGACTTTTTAATCTTTTTTTATTATAATCCGTTAAACTTTTACTGTAAAATATATAATTTGAATATTCTATAGTAGCGTTTCAAAGACTTCTGAATCGTTAATTCTATAATATTGAATACAAAAAATAAAAAGAGCCTTAGAAGTTAACTAGACTCTAAAGCTCTTTCTTGAAAATTAGGCATCTCCAATTATCGATTTCTAATAAGGAAAATTACTTGTCCAAGTGAATCTTCCAGTCTTATAACTATACTCAAATGTACAAGTATAGTTTATTATACTATTTTCTATTTTTGAATTATACTTTCTCTCTTTATTTACTTTATTTAATCCTTCAGTCGTAAAATAACCTAAAATTCTAATTTCACCAGTTCCATATTCACCTAATTTTCTATAACTAATTAAGTGAGCTGAAGATGTTTCTAAATTAAGCCCTTTATCTTTAGCTTCTGTTGATAATATCCCTTCTTCTACAGTTTTAGCAACATTCGTATCATTAATTTTATATTCTTTATATGGATTAAACTGTTTTGATAAAATTGCATCTGGATTTATGTCCTCTGTACATCCACCTAGAAAAATTACACATCCTATAATTAACAATAATTTCTTCATTTAATTTTCTCCTTTTGAAATATTTTTCTTTATACAAAACTCTCTTCACACATTACCTTAGCCTGTTTTAACACAAGTTCTGTTACATCCTCTGTGTCCTCTGGAGGATAACCAAACTTTTTAAGAAGTCTTCTTATAGATCTTCTCATTTGAGCTTGTACACTTTCTTTATCATACCAATCTATAGTCATACTTTTCTTAATAGTCTCTGTCAGCTCTTTTGTTATCTGTACCAGTATATCATCACCTAACATCTCTTTTACTTTTTCATCTCGAGTTAAGGCATCATAGAAAGCTACCTCATCCTCTGTTAAACCAAGTGAGTCACCCTCTTTATGAGTCTCCATAAACTCCTTAGCCATCTTTATAAGTTCTTCCATTATCTCTAAACTTGTTAAAGCCTTATTTCTATAAGAACTCATAGCCTTTTGAAGTCTTTCTGAAAACTTTTCAGCTACCACTAGATTTTTTCTGCTAGAGTATTTAATCTTACCCTCTATTAGTTTTCTTAGCATCTCAACAGCTAAATTCTTATACTTTATCTTCTCAACCTCTTTTAAAAACTCATCTGAAAGAATAGATATATCTGGATTATTAAGTCCTAACTGTGAATAAACATCTATAACATCTTCAGATATAATCGTTTTAGCCATAAGTGAAGCTATTTTTTCATTTATCTGAGCTTGAGTTAGTTTTTTAGGATTATCCCCTTTATCCTCAGTTTCTAATTTAATAACACTAGCTTTAACAGCTTTAAAGTAACTTATCTCATCATTTAAAGCCTTTCCATCACGAGTTGTTATACATAGAGAGTGAGCCTTAGCCAGTGCTAAAACATTATCAATAAATCTTTTCTTAATTCCAGGTTCATCATTTTCAAAACCTAAGATGTAATCCATACCCTCTATAATAACTCTAGCACGCTCTAAAGCACTACTACTTTTATATTTTGAATAATCAAAGTGATGGAATATCTCTTTTACAATCTCATAGTGTTCAATCATAAGAGCTACAGCTTTTTCTGTATCTACTCCAGTTGTCTTTTGATCATTTGCTGTATATTGTCTTAATGCTTTTTTAAGTGCATCTCCTATTCCAATATAGTCTACAACTAAGCCACCACTTTTATCTTTGTATACTCTATTTACCCTTGCAATAGCTTGCATTAAGTTATGCCCAACCATAGGTTTATCAATATACATAGTATGCATTGATGGAACATCAAATCCTGTTAGCCACATATCACGAACTATAACAATCTCTAACTCGTCACTGTCATCTTTCATTCTATTAGCAAGCTCTTCTCTTTCCTGCTTTGTAGTAAAGTGCTGCTTAAACTCCATAGGGTCTTTACTAATATCACTTGTCATGACAACTTTTATTTTTCCCTTAGCCTTATCTTCGCTGTGCCACTCTGGTCTTAAACTTACAATCTCGTTATATAAATCCACACATATTTTACGAGACATAGCTACTATCATGCATTTACCAAAGGCATTATTTCTTCTCATCTCCCAGTGTTCTATAAAGTCCTCTGCCAAAGTTCTTATTCTATTTTTAGAACCAATGATAGCTTCCATCTTTGTAATATCTTTTTTAGTACGTTCAACAGTCATTTTCTCTTGACCTTCCATAATCTCTTCAAACTCACCATCAAGTTCAGATAAAACAGGATATGGAATGTCTAATTTTATGAATCTATTTTCATAATAAATTTTAACAGTAGCTCCATCTTCAACAGCTCTTGTCATATCGTAAGTATCTATGTAGTCACCAAATACAGCAGTTGTAGATTTATCATCAAAATCTATTGGAGTTCCTGTAAATCCAATATAATTTGCATTGGGAAGTGCATCACGAATATATTTAGCATACCCATATTTGCTACTTCCATATACATCCATTTTAGCATCTAAACCATATTGTGATCTATGAGCCTCATCAGCTATAATATATATGTCATTTCTAGTACTAATAGCTTCTACGATTTCTCCAGATTTAGGAGAAAACTTCTGTATTGTAGAGAATATTATTCCACCACTACTTACATTTAGTAGCTCTTTTAATCTATCTTTATCGTCTGCTTGTTTTGGTGTCTCTATTAAATAACTTTGAGCTTTTGAGAAAGTTCCAAAAAGTTGATTGTCCAAATCATTTCTATCAGTTAAAACTATAACTGTTGGATTATTAAACTTTTTCATAAGTTGACCTGTATAAAATGTCATAGTTAGAGACTTTCCACTACCTTGAGTATGCCAAACGACACCGATTTTTCCATCATTGCTACGAGCATCTGCTGTCTTTTCAAGTGCTTTTTTTATGGCAAAGAACTGGTGATACTGAGCTA
>JBOGAY010000359.1:0-6616 GCA_051655925.1 Sarcina sp.
TCATGGCATATATGTAGGAAATGGTAGAGTAGTACACTATTTGAAGGAACAAGTAACAGAAACATCACTTGCTGACTTTGCCTGTGGAGAAAAAATTTTTGTAAAAACAGAAAAACAAAGTCCAAGACAACATAAAAAAAGAGATGCAATTAAAAGAGCATATAGTAGATTAGGTGAAAATAGGTATAATCTTGCGATAAATAACTGTGACCATTTTGTTAGATGGTGCAGAAATGGAGCATAAAATAGACAAGCAATTAATACTGCTTGTCTATTTTTATATTATTTCATAATAATCGAGTGATAAGTTTTCTAGTATATCTATTTCTTCAAGAAGAATTTTAAAATCATCTTCATTTTTCACTCTAAATTTTAAGTTAACAACTTCACCAAAATCTTTATGTTCAACTCTATAAGACATTATATTATTATAATTTTTTCTTATATCATCTTTTAGTATCATATATGAAAAATCTTTTGAAATAACTTGTAATTCGACACTAAAATTATAAGATTTTTTAGAAACTTTATTAACGACTTCAAAAGCAAGTAAAATTAAGATTGTTGCAGCAATTCCTAAAATATAAAGACCAGCTCCAACAGCAAGACCAATAGCAGCTACGCCCCAAAGACCAGCAGCAGTTGAAAGTCCTTTTATAGAACCTCGTTCTTTAAATATAACTCCAGCTCCTAAGAATCCCATTCCAGAAACAACTTGTGCAGCTATACGGCTAGGATCAACCTCTATATATTTTTGTATAACTTCATAAAAGCCATATTGTGAAACAAGCATTATGAGCGCAGAGCTAAGAGAAACTAACATATGAGTTCTAAGTCCAGCTTCTTTTGAACGAATATTTCGTTCATAGCCTATGAGACCGCCTAAAATAGCAGCAAGTATAAGTCTTAAAATAAAATCCCATTCAAGACTTAAATGAGATAGTACAAATGAATTCATAAAAACCTCCTTATCATTTGTTAGTATAATAAAAGGACACAGATTTTGAAATTTAAAATTTGTGTGACCATATGTAATAGTAATAAAAAAGAACCATGTCACAAATGATAAATTAAATATATAAATATCATTGATGAATAGTCCTTAAACTCTAAAGGAATTTAATTATAATATAAGACGCAGGTATTAATACTGCGAGACTTACTAAACTGTATAAAGCAAAAGTTCCTACATATTTTCCAGTACTTGTTTTAGTACTAGAAATAGCAAACTTATAAGAAATTATACTAGCCATAGAACCTATAAGTGAGAATAAACCACCATTATTTACACCAAGAAGTAATGCACGATAATTATGTGTAAATGGTGAAAGTAGCAATGTTGTTGGAACATTACTGATAAACTGACTTATACCTAGTCCTATAAAGTAAGTGTGTATATCATTTACTAAAAGACCTGAAATCACAGTTTTTACTTTAGGTAATGCAGATACATTACCTATAAATACGAAAAATGCTGTGAATGTTAGTAATAATGAATAATCAACTCTAAGAAATAATTTTTTATCAATTATTAGAGTAATTATTATTACAGCAGCAAAAGCATATTTATAATTCACAATATGGAATACAGATGCTAGTACGACTAAAAATAATATTAAGTAAATACCTATTAAATGTTTTTTTTCAATTACAACTTCTTCAAGACTTACATCAAAAGTTCTGTTTTTTTGAAATGCTACAAATCCAATTAAAAGTAAAAATGCAACTATTGTAATTGGGATTGTAACAGCAAAAAATTCTGTACTTGTAAGATTGAAGTGTGTAAAGATGTATAGATTCTGAGAGCTACCCATTGGTGTCAAAGAACAACCAGTTATAGCAGCTATTGTTTGAAATACTATAAGCTTTACAGGATTGAAATTAGCTTTTTTAGCTAATATGATACTAAGTGGAACAAATGTTATAAGAGCTACATCATCTGTAATTAACATTGAACTAAAGAATGTTAAGAAAATCATTACAGCATAGATCCTTTTTAAACTTTTATCATGATGTAAAAGTCTTGTCCCAATATAATCTAAAAGTTTAAATTCTTTAAGACCAGTTATAACAACCATTAAGTTAAATAAAAGAATTAAATCTTTGAAATTAATATAACTAAGTTTTGGAGTTGATATAAATGACGATATTATAGCAAGTATAATAGCTATAATTAATATTATTTCCTTTTTTAAGAATTCAGTGAGTTTATGTCTGTCTAAAGCTTTCGAATTCATTTTTATCTCCCGTAAATAATTAAATTTTATTTGCATTACTATTCCATAGTACACTAACTAATTTTACATAGCAATAAAAAATATTTTACGAAATAGATACAAAATTTAATGAAATTAATTAAATGCAAAAAATAATAGATGAATTTTGCAAGTTTAGATTAAAAAAAATATTAAATCAAAAATTAAACAAAGAAAAATAAAAAAATAAAAAAAATACAAATTTGACATTTTGAAACTTATGTAATCTTTTACTTTTCAAAATGTCAAGAAGAAATATGAACATTAATATCTTAAATAAAATACTCGTAAATGATTATTAAAAATAAAAAAATGAAAATGTACAAAACAAATAAAAAACAAAAATTATATAAATATAATCAAATAAGAAATAGGTTTCTTATTTAAGATATTTCCTAGCTCGTCAATAAAATATTATTTTATCTGTTATAATAAAATTAGATAAGTTATCTGGAGGATTAAAATAATGGAAAAATTATATTATGAAAATCAGTACATAAAAGAATTTATTGCTGAAATAGAAGAAACTAAAGAAGAAAATGGAAGGTTTCATATTGTTTTAAATAAAACAGCATTTTTTCCAGGTGGTGGAGGTCAAGCTAGCGATCGAGGAAAAATAGATAATCAAAATATTATAGATGTATATGAAAAAAATGGAATAATATATCATGTAATAGAAAAAAAGCCAACAAGGATACATAGAGTTAAATGTGAAATTGATTGGAATAGAAGATTTGATGGAATGCAACAACATTTTGCACAGCATGTGCTATCAGGATGTTTTTATACTTTATTCAATGCTAATACTGTGAGTATTCATTTAGGCGAAAAAATTAGTACAGTTGATATTGAAGGAATTATTACTGAAGATCAAATACGAAAGGTAGAAAGATTTGCTAATGAAAAAATAGCTGAAGCTATACAGGTAGAGTTTTTAACTCCAAATAAAAAGGAGCTAAAAAAATTAAAAATTAGAAGAGAAATGCCTAATACAGATGAGCAAATTAGAATTTTGAAAATTGGTGATTTAGATATAAATGCATGTTGTGGAATTCACCCAAATTCAACAATAGAACTTAGACATATAAAAATTAAAAAATTTGAAAAAAATAAAGGCAATACAAGGATAGAGTATTTAGCAGGAACAAGAGCTATAAATGATGCTTTAGATAAAGATGACTTTGCAAGAAAAATTTGTAGGTATTTAAGTAGTAGTGAAAAAGAAGCGATTAATAGTATAAAAAATTTACATGATAAACTTTCTGAAGTAATTACAGCAAAAAATAAAATAGAACAAGAAATTGCAAGATATGAAATGAAAGAAATGCTAGAAAATGCAGAAAATATTTCAGGAATATCTGTAGTGAAAAAAGTTTATGAAACTTCTGATGTCAAGTATGTAAATAAAATAGCAACTAAACTTGTTGAAGAAAATAATATAGTAGCATTATTTTCAATTAAAAATGAAAAGAAAATAAATCTTATTTTTGCAGCATCAAAAAATATTAAAGGAATCAATATGGGATCAATTTTAAAAGATAGTATTACTTTGATAGATGGAAAAGGAGGAGGAAGCACATTTTTAGCTCAAGGAGCTGGTAAAGATAATGGGAATTTAGAAAATGCATTAGAATACGCTAAAAATAAATTAAAATAAAAAATAGATAGTAAGAGATATAAAAATAATTCTTACTATCTGTTTTTTTTATTTGCCCCAGTTTTTATCAAATGCATTATAGAAAAATGTTTGACCATCAAATCTAAGACCATCATAATAATAACCAGCATATAAATAAGCTTGATCTTTTGTTTGCCATATACGACCATTAGGTTCTGCAAACATTATCGCTTCATGTTCTGACCCTCTAACTTGGAATTCACTTTGCTTTCCGCTTGGACAAGTTAAAGTTGTTTGATAATAGGTTACACCATTAACTGAAGTGTTTGAATTAAAGTAAACACTAGCAGTTACTCCTGGCATTGAAGTTTCACCTTTTACATATTCAGTCATAATTTTTTTGATTTGATTTTCTATTTGAGTTTGTGAAAGATTAGAGTTTAATGGATTTTGAGTTCCTTCATCTTGTGCATCTTTCACACTTAACTGTTGACCTGTTGCACAAAGATAATATGTACTTATAAGTCCAGTGTAATTATATTGTGTTCCATTTGGGTTTGTAATTCCTTCAGGGTTTGGTAAAGTACCTTCCATTGGGATTGTGTAATAATTATATACTCTGTAATATCTAATTCCTTCATACGTAACAAAGTTATTTAAATTAACTACTGTTCTATATCCCATTTGATTTACTTGATAAGATGTATATACACTTTCTTCAAGTTTATTATATAAGCTTGTAGCAGCTTCTGAGAATGTTGCAGAACTATTATATAATTCCATTTCAGCGTTTGTTAAATTATATTTAGCATTTTCTGTTACAAGTTGTGTGTGTGAAGGTCCGTCACTAGAAAACAGCGATCCAACACTATCTTTAGGTTTAGCTTGTGCTGGTGTTTGCATTCCAGTTTGAGATGTACTAGTTGCGGTTGAAGTGTGTAAAGTTTCAATGCTTTCACTAGATTTTATTACATAAAAACAAGTATCTATAATACCTGCAAAGGCTAGTATACAAATCCAGATTAATATCTTCTTCATTTGTTATCCCCTTTTATTTTCTATAGATTTACTAATACAAATATATAGTTTTTTAAATTAGTAATATAGCCATATATATTACTAATTGTTTAAGAAAAAGTAAAAAATGAGATAAATAATAATATTTTAATCGAATTACTTATGCTTTAGCTTTGCATATTTAGAGCGTAAATTAATATATTTATTAAGATTTTAAGTGTTATTAAAATATCCCTTAAAATTAAAAAGTCGTTCGACAAACAATTGACTGGATAAAAATGTAAAATTATACTAATTATGTGGAGAAAGTCATATGATTTATAAATATATTTTATAGTAGAGGAAATTAGAGATGAAAAAAGTTTTTAAATTAATTTTACTAGCGATTGGTGTATTTTGGGGAACAATTACTATTTTACAAGCAAAAGCAAGTGTAGTTAAATATGTTTCGCAATATAAAAAAGTACAAGAAATTATAGAAATTACAGATTTTATTAGTAAAAAAGGAGATGGTTTTACAAAATACACAATAGATGAAATAAGCAAAATATATACCAGTATAGCAAGTATTACAAATGAAATTAAAAGTACTAAAGATTTAGAAGAAATAAATAAAGATATTATAAAATTAAAAGATATGAATTTTGCATTGAAAGAAATAATTTCAAAAAAAACTTTTATAGGCTTGGAAAATTTTGGTATTAAAGTAGGTGAGTTTAATATATTAGTTGATAATTATATCAACTTTGTAGAAAAAGAACTTTTAAAAAGTGGAGATTTTGATATTAAAATGATGGAAGCAAAACAAAAAGTTGTAGAAAATATTAAAATTGATATAGAAGAATTATTAAAAACGTTAGAAGTTAATTAAAAGGTTTATAAAAAAATTAACTTGTGATAGAATGATATAGAATTACGAAACTATATTTTAAATTTATAAAAATAAACTTAGGTTTTAGGAGACTTTAATAAATGACAAAAGGTAAGAAAATAGGAATTTTTGTAGCAGTTGTATTGGGATTAATTATTCTTGTGGTAGGTATTTTTACAAAACCAACTACAAAAACAAGTAATGTGGATCCATCAACTTATGCTCAAAATCAAGTGCAAAAATTAACACAATTACAGCAATTGACAACTAACTTATATAAAGATGAAGAAACAACAGATATGGCTCAATTAAAAAGTCAAGTTAAACAGATAGGTGGAAGTCAAGATTCTTTATTTGCAGGAATGATTAGTGATTTAGAAAGTGTAAAAAATGATATTGGTCCCGATAGATATAATCAAATAAAGACGGTGTTAGAAAATAAAGTTCAGCCAGCATATAAGCAGGTTATAGCTGATGCAAATGAAATAGCAACAAATGGATATGATAAAAACCCAGGTCAAACAGTAGAAAATTATCAAAATACAATGCAAATAATTTCAAGTGCAGAAGATGTTTTAAGTGGAACTCAAAATTCACAGTCACAAAATACAAATAATAATCAATCATAAAAATAGTGGAATTTAAGAGAATTAAGAGCAAAATGCTTTTAATTCTTTTTTTGTTATTTTAAATTTATTATAATTAATATGTAATAAATCATGAGTGTTGATTATGTAAAATTTGGATATTTAAAGTTATAAAAATGAGGTCATTCCGTGGTAATATTAAATTGCGACACCCAATATTACTAAGGAGAATGACCTCATGAAAAATAATATCACTTTAATTGAAATA
>JBOGAY010000360.1:0-3070 GCA_051655925.1 Sarcina sp.
TTTTTTTCTGATAAAGAAATATTTGAAGAATTTGATACTTTAGAAAAAGATAATATTATTTGGGGAGAAATAGACAATCTGAAACAATATAAATATTTACTAAAGTATATATTACCAAAACTTATGGAGGAAGAATGAAAGTAAAAACAGCAGTAATCTTAGTTGCAGGTATGGGGACTAGACTAAGAAGTGTTACAAATAATGAGATACCAAAACCTTTTTTAAAAATTAATGAAAAGTCATTAATAGAAAGATCGATTGAAAAGTTACGATTAGAAGGAATTGAAAATATAATATTAGTAGTTGGTCATTTAAAAGAATTTTTTAAAGAACTTCAAGAGAAATATAGTGGCATAGAATTAGTGGAGAATAAAGAGTATGCAGTGACAAGTAGTATGGCTAGTTTTTATTGCGCAAAGAATCTAATAAAAGAGGATATACTTTTATTAGAAGGAGATTTGATATATGAAAGTTTAGGAATAAAAGAACTTTTAAAATTTGAAGAAAAAGATGCTATTTTATTGAGTGAAGACAAAAAAAATTCAGATGATTATTATTATGAGTTAATAGAAGATAGAATTACTCATATTTTAAAACATGAATTAACAGGAAAAGAGAAGAAAATAGGGGAATTGACAGGAATAAATAAAATATCTTTAGATTTGTATAAAGATATGTGTAATTATTTTGAAAAAATGAAGAATCCTAAATTAGGTTATGAATATTGTTTAGCAGAGCTAGCAAAAGAAAGAAGAATACCTTATTTATTATTAGATGGATTTTTATGGTCAGAGATAGATGATGAATATCAGTTAGAAAAAGTAACAAAAACAATATATCCAGAAATTTTAAAAAAAGGGGAGTTTTAATTATGAAAAAATTATTAGGAATAGTAGGAATTGGATTAGGGTTAACTTTAGTAGGGTGTGGACAAAAAGAAGAAAAAAAAGAGATAGTAGTTTACTCATCTTTTGAAGAGGATTATGCACCTAGTTATATAGAAGCATTTAATAAAGAATATCCAAATATAAAAGTAAATTTAGTAAGAGATTCAAGCGGAATAATTGCAGCAAAATTTGACGCAGAAAAAGCAAATCCTCAAGCTGATGTTATGTGGGGAGTCGCTACAACGGGAATAATATTAAATCAAGATTATTTACAACCTTTAAATTATGACATAAAGAATATAGATGCTAAGTTTTATGACACGAGTTCAAAAGAACCAAAATGGGTTGGAATAAGTGCATGGATGACAGCTTTTTCATTTAATAAAATAGAAGGAAAAGAACTACAAATGCCATTAAGTTATGAAGACTTATTAAAAGATGAATTTAAAGGGAAAATAGTAATGCCAAATCCAGCATCATCAGGAACAGGGTTTTTAACAGTTTCAGCATGGTTACAGCTAATGGGAGAAGAAAAAGCTTGGAATTATATGGAAAATTTAAATAAAAATATAGATATGTATGTTCATTCAGGAAGCGCTCCAACAAAAATGGCATCTCAAGGTGAAACTGTTGTTGGAATAGGAATGGGATTTGAAAGTTTAAAGGAAGAAGCAAATGGGGCACCAATAGCAACAATTTTTCCTAAAGAAGGATCTGGTTGGGAGATGGAGATAGTAGGAGTTGTAAAAAAAGAAAAACTAAAGCCAGAAGCAGAAATTTTTGCTAAATGGGCGATATCAGAAAATGCAATGAAAATGTATGCTAAAAACAGAGGGGTGGTAACTGATTCAAGAGTAAAGCCAGAGTTAAAAGGATATCCAGCAGATGTTTACGCTCAAATGATAAATAATAATTTATTGTGGGCAGCAGAAAATAGAGATAGAATTTTAAAAGAGTGGGAGAATAGATTTGGAAAGCAAAAGTAGTGGAGGATTCAATGTCTTACTTGAAAATAAATAACATTAAAAAAAAATTTGGTAAAATAGAGGTTTTAAAAGATATAAACTTAGAAATTGAAAAAGGTGAGTTCATATGTTTCCTAGGACCATCAGGTTGCGGGAAAACAACACTTTTAAGAATAATTGCTGGATTAGAAAAATGCGACAGTGGAACTGTTTATTTAGGAGATAAAAATATAACTAATGCACCTCCATCTCAAAGAAATTTGAGTATGGTATTTCAATCGTATGCTCTTTTTCCAAATATGACAGTTTATCAAAATATAGAATATGGATTGAAAAACAAAATATCTTCTAAAGAAAAAAGAGCACAAAAAATAAAAGAAGTATTGGTATTAGTAGGGCTTCTTCATATAAAGGATAAGTATCCTGATGAAATGAGTGGAGGTCAACAGCAAAGAGTTTCATTAGCAAGAGCTCTAGCAATGGAGCCAAATATTTTATTATTAGATGAACCTTTATCAGCTTTAGATGCTAAAGTTAGAGAAAAGCTTAGATTTGAAATTAAAGAGCTTCAGAAAAAAATAGGAATAACAACAATAATGGTAACTCATGATCAAGAGGAAGCGCTGACTATGGGTGATAAAATTATAGTTATGAATGGTGGAGAAATTGTTCAAAATGACACTCCGGAAGTAATTTATAATAATCCTAAAGATATATTTGTAGCAGATTTTATTGGAAAAATTAATTTTATAACAAAAAAGAATGGAGAAGTTGTTTCGATTAGACCAGAACAAATTTTATATTCAATAACTTCTAAAGAAAATTATGTTTTAGCAAAAATAGAGGATATTGAATTTAGAGGTGCTTTTTATAGAGTAACTTTAAAATATGGTAAAGAAAAAATAACTTTAGATATTATATCCAAAGACATAGAAAAAGTTAAAAACCAAAGTGAACTATATATCAGTTTAAATTAGGAGGATTAATGAAGAAAGAACAAATTTTAAAATACCTTCTAATGCTATTTGGAATTATATTCTTATGTATTGGAATTATTTTTCCACTAGGAACATTGTTTATAAAAGCATTTTATAGTAAGGATAATATTTATATAGGAATGCAAAATTTTAGTGAGTATATAAATAATCCTAATAGTTTTAGTTCTTTAATAAATAGTTTTAAAGTAGCAGTAGTTGTTACACTTATAACAACTATTAT
>JBOGAY010000361.1:0-8693 GCA_051655925.1 Sarcina sp.
AAGATGTGGAAACTAATCATATATTCATTAAAATCAGTGGTGATAACAAATATAAAGCTATGAGTTATATTGATGTTGATAATTTGTTTAGAACATTAAAGAAAAAGATAGCTATATACGTTACACCACATATGTTTAGGCATAGCTCATTAACTTTACTTAGAATGGCTAGCTGGCAACCTGAACTTTTAAAAATAAGAGCAGGTCATAAGAATATCTACACTACAATGAATACTTATATACATCCTTCTGATGAAGAAATAACGGAAGAGTTCAATCGAACTCAACCAAATTTAGATTTAGATATATACAAGGATAGTGAAGAATAGGTATGAAGAATTTACAGAAGACAAATAGCAATAAAAAAAGTAAGTATGATGAAATAATTGAGTATCTTAAGCAAGATACTGGGTATTGGTTAGATAACGATAAATGGGATTTAACAGAAGAATTTTTTTTAGGTGAGGGTAACTGCTATACTTTTAAATATTTAGACTTTTCCTCTTTCCAAAATGAATATTTGAAAAATGAAGTAAAATTCTATATAGTCTATGGATTAAAAAATCAATGGTTAAAAAAATCTACTATTGCTCCATTAAATCCAAGTATTCAAAGATTAGCAGAGTTTTCAAGAAAAGAGCAATCATTTTTAGATTTTGATATAAATAACTCTAAACCAAAATGGAAATTATTCTTAAGAAATAATGGAACAAATGGTGGTAAGACCAATACACGATACTACAATTTTTTTGGATGGATATTAGATTTTATCAAAGATTTCTATGATGATAGAGAAGAAACTGAAAAAGATATATGGTATTCAAAGAATATAAAAGGTGCTAAAATACCTGCAAGTGGAGCAAGTCATGGAACTTATAATAATATAAACTTTACAGCTATACCGAATTATTATAAAGATACGGTAACACGATATTTTAAAACAATTATAACAAAGAAAAATTGGTCTACTTGCAAAAATACATTAAAGTATATAGTGTATTTCTTTAAATATTTTTATTCAAATGGATATACAGATGGCTGTATTGAAAATTTAAATAGAAGTGATATAGAAAAGTATTTGTATTATTTAAGAAATGACAGAAAAGAAAAAAATGCAACTGAAAACTCTAAATATGTTAGTCATATAAGAACATTTTTGGAGTATATTCAAATGGCTCAATATGATAAAGCACCTATAAGAGAAGTATCATTTTTAATATTTCAAGATGATATTCCTAAACGAGAACGACCTCAAGATGAAATGAACAGAACTAAATTTATTCCAGAGCCTATCTTAAAGCAATTAGATAATAATATTATGGATTTAGATAGACCACAATTCATACCTATTTATATATTACTTCGTGAAACGGGGTGGCGTGGTACTGATATATTAAATCTTAGATATGATAATTGTTTAGAATAGATATGGAATAACAAAGAGCAAACTTATAACTATTATCTTTGTGGTGAAATAACTAAAACAGGTATAGCACAACTTAAAATTCCTATAAGAGATAAAGTTGCTGAAATGGTTCAAAAAGCTATTGATGATGCTAAAGAACTCAGCACAGAAGATAACAATCCTAAGAAATATTTATTTAATACTTATAAAGGTAAGCTAAAAGGAAAACCATTAAATAAGCAAGCTTTATTATTAATCATCAAAAGATTAATAGTACAAAAAGATATTAGAGATATTAATGGTGAGATATATCATTTCAGACTTCATTCTCTAAGGCATACAAGAGCTAAGGAATATGTTGAGCAAGGTATGGGTATAAGTGTTATACAACAAATTTTAGGACATCAAAGCTTACAAATGACAGTTCACTATGCTACTGTTTCGGAAAACGTCTTATACGAGAAATGGAAGAATACAGAGGACTTAGAGTTATTTAAAGTTAACGCTGAAACTAATGAACTTATAGAAGTTGATACAACAACGGATAGAGGTGAAGCATTAGTTAGGTATGAATATGTTAAAAAGAATTTGGATGCAGTTAGAGTTCCTTTTGGAGTATGCTTTAAATCATCTAAATTACCATGTAAACAACAGATGAATCATTGCCTAAATTGTGCAAGTTTTTGTACGACAACCGAAAATATTCCTGAATATGAGGAAGAAATTGAAAAAGTTAAATCTCAAATTCAGATAAGTAAGCGTTGTGGTCGTGACGTTTGGGCAGAAAAAAATGAAATGTATTTAGATATTTTAGAAGAAATGCTTACAAAAGTTAAGGAACAAAAAATTGTTCATAAGAATGGTAAGTCAAGGGAGGAACAATAATGGCTGGAAGCACAAAAGGCTTAAAGGAATATGCAAAAAACAAATCCAAAATAACCATAGAAAAGGTAGATAAGGCTATAAGAGAACTCTCTTTGAATGAACAGAAAATTAACTTTAATAGTGTTTCACAACTTAGTGGAGTATCTAAAACATTCCTCTATAATAATGAGGAAATCAAAAGCAGAATTGAGGAGCTTCGTCAGAAGCAAACCAGTAGAACGATGAATCAAAGAGCTAAATATGATAAAACTTCAAAATCAAAAGATATTATCATTATGGCAAAAGATAAAAAAATAAAAGAATTAGAGTTAGAAAATAAAAAGCTCAAAGAGCAATTAGAGGTTCTTCGAGGTAAACTCTATGAACAAATTTAGACTACATTGTTTATATGTAGTTTATGTATAAAATATTATAAATACAGTATCAAGTGGCTTAGACCACTTGATATAAATAGGAGTGAGATTGATGTTGAAAGAGGGATATACTCAGGTTTATACTGGTGATGGAAAAGGAAAAACAACTGCAGCTATGGGACTTGCATTTAGAGCAGCGGGGAATAATATGAAAGTTAATATTATTCAGTTTTTAAAGGCATGGAAGACTGGAGAACTTGCATCAATAGGCAAAATAGATAATATTAATCTTTTTAGATTTCAAACAACTAAAAAATTTACATGGGATTTAAATGAAGAAGAATTAGTACAATATAAAAAAGAGACTAAAGACGCATATTTTTTTGCAGTAAAATGTTTACAGGAGAGAAATTGTGATATTTTAATTTTAGACGAGATAATGGGAGCTTTTCATGGTGGATTTATAACGGAAGATGAAATTGTTCGATTAATAGAAATGAAGCCATCTAATATGGAACTTGTTTTAACAGGTAGAAATGTTCCTAAAAAAGTTGCTGAGAAAGCAGATTTAATAACAGAAATGAAGCCAATTAAGCATTATATGGATAAAGGTGTTAATGCAAGATTAGGGATAGAATTTTAATATAAGTAAGAGCCTTACAAAATTTTGTAAGGCTCTTTTATTTAAACTAAAATTCTAAGTTTAAAACATTATCCATATCATATTTTCCAGCTTTTTTTATATCTGCCATATAAATAGCTGCCTTTAAAGCACCTATAGCAAATACATCTCTTGAGATAGCTTTGTGATTTATTTCTATAACCTCACCATCTCCAGCAAAGATAACATCATGGTCACCTATGATTCCACCACCTCTAACAGTGTGAACACAGATCTCTTCTTTTTCTCTTTTATGAATTCCTTCTCTTCCGTAGATAAGCTCTGTTTTTTCATCAATAGCTCCTTGAATTGTGTGAGCAAGTAAAAGGGCAGTACCAGATGGAGCATCTACTTTTTGATTGTGATGTTTTTCTATAATTTCTATATCAAAGTTATCATAAAGCATTGCTGAAACTTTTTTTAGAATATTGTTTACAACATTAACACCAATACTCATGTTAGCAGATCTAAATAAAGGAATTTCTTTTGATGATTCCTCTATAAGATTTAAATCTTCAGGTGTATAACCTGTTGAACATAGTACAAGTGGCTTTTGAGTTTGCTTTGCAAATGTAAGTAAAGAAGTTAAAGCTTCTGCTCTTGAAAAATCTACGATTACATCAAAGTCAACATCACATTTTGATAGGCTACTGAATATAGGGAAATCACCTTCAGTTCTATCAATTCTATCAAATCCAGCAACAATTTGAATATTATCAAATTTTGTTTTAGCTATATTTGTTATAGTAGTTCCCATTTTCCCAAGGCAACCACTTAATAATATTTTAATCATAAATGATTTTCTCCAATCTTATAATAAGTTTTGCTTATTTAAAGCATTCTTTAGTGCATCAAAATTATTTTCTTCCATATCACAAAGAGGTAATCTTAAGCCACCACAGTCTTTACCAATTAATTTCATAGCAGTTTTAACTGGGATAGGGTTTGTTTCTATGAATAATTTTTCTATTACATCTAAATATTGTAGTTGTAAATCTCTTGACTCGTTAACTTTTCCATCAAAGTAGAATTGACACATATCGTGAGTTTCTTTTGGAAGTATATTAGCAAGTACTGAAATAACACCAATACCACCAAGTGATAGTAAAGGAACTATTTGATCATCATTACCTGAGTATATGTCTATATCAGGACAAAGTGCTTTCATTTTAGCTATTTGAGAAAAATCTCCACTAGCTTCTTTTATAGCAACTACATTATTTAAACTTGAAAGTTTTACAAGCATTTCAGGGCTTATATTCATATTTGTTCTTGATGGAACATTATAAAGAATTATAGGTGTTTTTACAGCATTATTAACTGCTTCAAAATGAGCAAATAATCCTTTTTGAGATGTTTTATTATAGTAAGGTGTAATAACAAGAATACCATCAACACCAGCATTTTCTGCAAATAAACTCATATCGATAGAAGCTTTAGTGTTATTTGAACCAGTACCTGCAATTACAGGAACTCTACCATTAACTTCTTTAACAGTAAATGTTATAACTTCTTTTCTCTCGTCAAGGCTCATTGTAGTAGCTTCACCAGTAGTTCCGCATACTAATATAGAATCTGTTTCATTTTCTATATGCCATTCTATTAATTCTTTTAATTTATCAAAGTCAACTCCTGTCTCTGTAAAAGGTGTAACTAATGCAACACAGGATCCTCTAAAAATTGACATAAAAATACCTCCGAAATTATTATTTTATTAGAAGCTCAGCTATTTGAATTGTATTAAGAGCAGCTCCCTTTCTTATATTATCAGCAACAACCCAAAGATTTAAACCATTATCAATACTAAAATCTCTTCTTATTCTTCCAACATAGACATCATCTTTTCCATCACAGAATAGAGCTGTTGGGTAAACTGAATTATCAAGATTATCCATTACTGTTAATCCTTTTGAGTTTTTAAGAAGTTCTACAACTTCGTTTAAATCAAACTCATTTTCAAGTTCTATATTGATGCTTTCACTATGAGCATTTAAAACAGGAACTCTAACAGTAGTAGCTGTTATTTTTAATGAATCATCATGTAAAATTTTTCTAGTTTCCTCAACCATTTTCATTTCTTCCTTAGTATATCCATTCTCCATGAATACATCTATATGAGGAAGGACATTACCTGCGATTGGTTGAGGGAATTTTTTTGGTGCTTCGCCTTTTAAACCATCTTGAAGATCTCTAATTCCTTGGATACCAGCTCCTGATACGGCTTGATAAGTTGAGTAAACAACTCTTTTTATACCATATTTATCTTTTAATGGTTTTAAAGCAACCATTGCTTGGATAGTAGAACAGTTTGGATTTGCAATGATTCCTGAATGTTTTTTTATATCTTCAGGATTTACTTCAGGTACAACAAGTGGAACCTTTGGATCCATTCTCCAAGCACTACTATTATCTATAACTACGGCCCCATAATTAACAAAGACCGGTGCAAAATCAAGACTAGTATTACCACCAGCTGAGAATAAAGCAAAATCAATTTTTTTATTTTTGATATTATCCTCGCAAAGTTCCTCTACAATATAGTCTTTTTCATTAAATTTCATAACTTTTCCAGCTGATCTTGCTGATGCATATAAGTAAAGTTCTTTAATTGGAAAATTTCTTTCTGCAAGTATTTCTAAAAACTTTCTTCCTACATTACCAGTAGATCCAACAACTGCAACATTATACAAAATAACCCCTCCTTGAATTTATATATATATTAAATATAGTTCAAAGTGACTCTAATTATCAAGTTTTATTAGTAAAAAAATAAAAAAATAAGTACATTTCTTTGCATAATAAGGCTTGTTAATGGAAAAAATACATAAATATAAAAAATAAATTAAAGGGGAATGATTTATTAATGAGCAAAACACCTTTGAAAAAAATAATAAAAGAAAAAATAAAATGTAATAAAACTTTAACTGAAGCTGAAAGACTTCGAGAAAAAATGAAGTATGAAATAGCAGAAGAACTTGGACTGACAGAAAAAGTTAAAGAGCTAGGGTGGGGAGGTCTTACAGCAGAAGAAACAGGAAGAATTGGTGGAGTGATGACAAAAAGAAAAAAAGAAAGACATATACCAAGCAATGATGAAATTTTAGGAAGAAAGAAAATTATTGACGAAAAATAGCAAAGTGAGATAATATGATAGTTAGTATTTAAATTAAGGAGGGGAGTCTGCAATGAGTAGTTATAATAAAATGGCAAAAGTTTATGATGAGCTTATAAATGAAGATATAGATTATAAAGAGATAGCAAATTATCTTTTATCTGTAGCTAAAGAACAAAATATTAAGTTTGATAACTATCTTGATTTAGCATGTGGAACTGGTAATGTAGGTGTACATGTTGGTAAAAAATTTAAAGAAAATTACTTTGTGGATCTTTCACCAGATATGCTTACTGAAGTGGAACAAAAACTTAGAGATAATAAACTTAAGGCAAAGATTATATGCCAAGACATGTGTGAGCTTGAACTTGGAAAAAAATTTGATTTAATAAGTTGTGTTCTAGATTCAACTAACTATATATTAGATGATGAAGATTTAGAAGATTACTTTAGATCTGTTTATAATCATTTAGAGAATGATGGAGTATTTGTGTTTGATATAAATTCTTATTATAAGCTTTCAGAGGTATTAGGAAATAATATTTATACGTATGATAATGAAGAAATTTTTTATACTTGGGAAAATATATTTGAAGATGATATAGTGGAAATGAACTTAACATTTTTTATAAGAGATGCTTATCTTTATGAAAGGTTTGATGAAACTCATGAAGAGAGAGCTTATAGAGAAGAGGAAATTGAAACTATTTTTGAAAAAGTAGGATTTAAAATGCTTAAAAAGCATGATGGATATACTAATAAAAAAGTTAAAGAAGATAGTGAGAGAATATTATATATTCTAAAAAAGTAAATGGAGGAGAAGACTATTATGGATAAATTAATAAAAGCAACAGCAAAAGATGGAATGATTAGAATATTAGGGGCTCAAACAACAGAACTTGTTAATGAAGCAACTAAAATACATGGATGTACACCAACAGCGGCAGCAGCACTTGGAAGAATGCTTACAGCAGGAGCTTTAATGGGATCAGAGCTTAAATCAGATAAAGAGGTTGTAACACTTCAAATTAATGGTGGTGGTGATGCTAAAGGGGTAACTGTAACAGCTTATTCAGATGCAAGTGTTAAAGGATTTATAGGAAATCCTAATGTGAATCTTCCATTAAACGTTGCAAATGGAAAATTAAATGTTGGAGCAGCAATTGGTAAAGCAGGAATACTTTCAGTAATTAAAGATCAAGGACTTAAAGATGCTTATGTTGGGCAAGTTCCAATATATAGTGGAGAAATTGCAGAAGATATAGCTTATTATTATACAGTTTCAGAGCAAGTACCTTCAGCAGTTGCACTTGGGGTTTTAGTTGATACAGATTTAAGTATTAAAGCAGCAGGTGGATTTATAATTCAATTATTACCTGGAGCAGATGAACTTTTAGGAGATTTACTAACTTATAGATTAGAAGAAATTCCACCAGTGACAACACTTATGTCAGAAGGAAAAGGAATTAAAGAAATTTTAGAAGATATATTCGAAGGTATGGATCTTGTAATATATGATGAGGGAATAGAACCTAAATTTTCATGTGATTGTTCAAGAGAAAAAGTTGAAAAAGCATTAATGACTATTGGGAAAAAAGATTTACAAGAGTTATATGATGAAGGTAAGTCAGAAGAACTTAAATGTCATTTCTGTAATACAGCGTATGAATTCACTCATGATGAAATTGGAGCTATTTTAGAAAATTCAAAATAGTTTAAAATAATTAAAATTTCTTAAAGAAATACTTGTCACAATTTACATACTGTGGTATAGTATATAGTGTAAGGAAGATAAGTAAACTTTCTTCACTATATGGCGCTATAGCCAAGCGGTAAGGCATGGGTCTGCAAAACCTTGATCCCCGGTTCAAATCCGGGTGGCGCCTCCAAAGTAAAAGCACTTCAGAATGAAGTGCTTTTTTTTATATTTCAAAATTTTTTTTGATAAAGACTTTTCCTGCGTTAGTTAACTTTAATTCACGAGGATTTTCTTTTTGTATAATATAATTATTTATTAAAAAATTTTCAAGTAAAAACTTACCTAGTTTACCTGAAATGTGATAATCTTTAAAACTCCAATCATAGCAAAGTTCACCATCTAAATTTTTTAAAAGTATAAAACCAAGTTTAAATAGTTCATTAAAGCCTTTTTTTGATAAGATTAATGATTTTCCAGTAACTATTATATAATTTAAGTCTATAAATTTTTTTGAAATTTTAACAGCAAGTTCACCAGCCATGAGATTAAAGCAAACTCTAGAGTATTTTATTGTATTA
>JBOGAY010000362.1:0-7049 GCA_051655925.1 Sarcina sp.
AATTAGGAAAGTATAAAGGACGTAAACCAATACCTTTTCCAGAGAACTGGAAAGATATTTACAACAGTTGGAAAACTAGAGAAATCACAGGAACTAGAGCTATGGAAATACTAAATCTTAAAAAGACAACGTTTTACAAGTTGCTTAGAGAGTGGGAAAAGATACAAAATGATAATTCTTATAATAAATAAACTCACTTTGCTTTTATTTTAAAATGTAGTATATTTTTTAGCTATAAAACTTAACCAATAAAAAAAGCACACAAAAGTGTGCTTTAATATGCTTTAGTAGTTTTTGTTCATCTGACCTTTAGGACTCGTGTCAGTTTTTTGTCCTTTGGCACCAAATTTACATTTTTCTCAACAAAATCAATGGTTACTCATTAGAAAATAGTCTTTGTTTATTTAGTTAGTCGATACAGTTAGAATTTTGTTACTTTTTGCTCTATTACATTTCCAGCATAAAGTTTGAAGATTCTCTTCTATCGTTTCACCACCCTTTGATACAGGAATAATATGATCTATTTCTAATAATAAGTTTGGTTCAATCTCTATAGAGTTGTTACAATTACAACAAGTAAAATTATCACGAGTTTTGATAAATTCACGTATTTTTTTTGTCATTAAAGTCCGTTGCTCTTTTATAAAGGCACTTATAGTAAGTTTACTTTCTAATGCTTTAATCAACTCTATAATAGTTTCTTCTTTCATTGGTATAGTAAATGATCTCTGGACCATTCCCCCATTAGAGGTATATGAGAATTTATACTCTACAATAAGTACACTTTCATTAATAGTAGCAAATCCAAGACGTGAGTAGAATCCTGCCTCATCATTTTTCATAATAAAATCAGGAACATCACCAAGGTATTGTTGATACTCTATTTTATAATTTTCAATAATCTGTCTTGCTTCGCTTAAAGTTTCAAGCTCTTCTATAAGTTGATATAGTTTTTTAATTTGCTCAGGATATAATTTTTTATTAGTATAGAAATATTTTATTATATATTCTAAAGGATTATTTTCAGCACTTGCAAATACTGTTGATGAAACCTCGGCAGTAAAAGGTGTAATTGTTTTTTTATAAGGACGAATATAGTTATATTCATCATCAGCTATTGTTTCATCACGAACTATCCTAGTACCAAAAAGTTGAGATATAAATTGAACTTTTTCATTAATATATTCATTAAATTCTTTTTGAGAGCTCATTAACACTTCACAAGTTTCTTTAATTTTTAAAAAATTAGGAGACTCATAATATTCAATTATCTGTTGATTTTTATTTATAATTTTTTCTATTTCATTTTTAAGATTTAACATAAAATCTTTAATAAAAGGCCACTCTTCACTATCAAGAGTTTTTATCTTTTTGATACTATTAACTGTTCTATCAAATAGCTCTCCAATTAAATTATCTACATCTTCACGATTTTCCTTAGTAATTAAAGAATCTTTATTTGCATTTGCATAATCAATTATATTATTGACAATATCATAATATTCTTGTTGTTTTTGACTTAACTCTTTTTTTTCTTTTTCTTTTATAAGTTTATTGTATTCTCCTTTAGTCATAAGCAAAGCTGGATTTTTTTTATATCTATTTATGTGATTTTGAGTTATAGCTATTTCCCTTAAACCTAGATTATTACCACTTGATGTTATATAATTAACCTTAATTATATAAGCTTCAGTTCTGTTTAAAGTTTTATTAATTTCTTCTTTAAGTTGAGAGTAATGTGGATTATCAATATATTTATTGTCTTTAAAAAAATTTTTAAAAATATTTGCGGTATTATTTTTCTTCTCAATAATTTTTTCTACTTTTTCAAGCATTTTATTATTTTCTCTAAAAAATTTTATATCGTCATAGTTTTCTAATGCTTGACGACTTTTTACAGTTATATTCGTATCAAAATAAGGAAAAAGATCCAAAGTATTTAATCCTAGTTCATTTAAAATTTCAGTTTTGAATACTCTATATTCTCTTTCTTTCTGCTCTTTTTCTAGTCTTCTTTTATTTTCTCCAATACTATATATAATTCCCACTACTAACACTAATATTATAAATACTATGAACATATTTAATTTTCCTTTCTACTGTCTCTTATATTTTTTAGTAATTTGTTTAATTGTACATTTTTTTAATAAAATTTGATATCTTCATGAAAACTCTCTCCCAAAGGAGATATTTAAACATATTTGTAAAGCATTTAAATCTTTTAGCAACTATTTTCTTTAAACTTTTCACTTTTACACAAAATTAATTATTTTCTAAAAATCATTGAAAAAATATTAATTTTTTTATCTCTTAAAATAAACCCTACTTTCATAATTCCTACTCATAGATTAATTGTTTACTAAGAGAATATTTATAAATATTTTCTTAGTAAATTTTCTAAAGAAATATGCAATCCAAACTCCTGTAGCACTTCTTTTCTTTCATTATAAAGCTTTTGTATAATTGCTTTTTTATCTTCAAATACTCCATGATGGATTTTTCTATGACAATTAGGACAAAGACTTACAATATTTCCAGAAACATCTAAGCTGTTATCAAACTCCTCTTGAAAATTTATAGGAATTAAATGATGAGCTTCCATGTATAATTTTTTTGTAATATCTGAAGTAAATGAAATGTGATTAGAATCATTCTCACATAAATAATTCGCCTTATCTATGGCTAATTTTGATACTTTAGCATCTCTTGGCCAAATTAACCCTTCAGAACTTCTTCTAGGCGGTAATTTAGGTGTAGGTTCTTTTTTTTCTTGAACTAACTCAGCATTTTCTATTTCACTTATCATCTCATCTTCATTTTCTATAAATAAATTATCATCTAATATTAAGTTATTTATAACATCTGAAAAGTTTGAATTTTTTAAAGATTTTTTTAATTCTAGATAGATCATCATCATATCTCTTAAGTCATTTATCAAATCTTTATCATTTGGAATTTTATCCAAACTATACTCTACCCCACAAATATGACCTAATTCATATCCTTGAGCTAGTTCACCTTTTCCAAGATCTATAGATTTAACTTCACTATACTTGGTATCTGATAATGTCACTAATTTCTTTCTTAATTTCTCTGAAACAATTTTTATATTTTTAGAACCTATTTTTTTTCCAAATTCAGTTTTATAATATGTCCATCCTTGATTTAAAGAAAGATAGAATTTATTCATATTTTCATCAAATAAATAAACTAGGTAATAGCCACTTTGTGCTGATATTGTTATATCTTTATCAAAAATTCCAATCCACGGAACAGCTGCCCAAACACCTTGTCCCGAAGATCCTATAATTTTATATTTATTTAAATCTATTAATCCTTTTTCTACTAATCTATTAGGAAGTGTTTCTCTAATAAAAATAGCTAATTTATTTCTACCAAAAGTTTTTTGTTTTTCAATTAAATATTCATTTAATATTTTTTTAAAATTTTCCTTAATTATTTCCATCAATCTCTCCTTTTTCTAAAACTCATACTCAGAATATTCAAAAAAGACTTTAACTATTAAATTAAAAGAAAACTCCTTGTCTAATAAATTTAATGCTAGGTCATAAATTTTTTTAAAAATATTTTTCTTGAATTTGAAATGTAAATAATAATATTTCCTCCAATATAGCTATTTTTACCCATTGTAATCATCTTCCTATTTATAGATTTATTTTCTCTCTAAATATTTCAATATTTCTTATGATAGCTTTAATTCTATAAAATTTAATCTTCTTACTTTAAAGTTTACACTATTTTGATTTTTATATCTATTGAAAATTTTTAAAAAATTTTTTAAAACTTCTTCCAAGATAACTATGTATTAATAATATATAGAAAAAACCTGAGATTTTTCTCAGGTTTTATTTACTTCTCTCTTCTCATCAGTTCCTCTAACAACTCCTTAGTACTAAACTTTCTCAGTGGATTTTCTTTAAAAGAATACTGGAACTCATAGCTTTCAAAAACTACTTCAATAACTTTTTCTAATAGTTCTAGACTTACATTCTTCCCAAGGAAAAACTCTGTCATCTCTATCTCACTAACTCCAATTTTCTTGGCCACTCTACTACTGCTTAGATTTTTCAGATTCATCTCTTTTCTAATACTACCCATAATATCAAACTTTTTCATACAGCACCTCCATTTTTAAAAGTAGCTTGAGGGAATTCCCTCAAGCTTCAAATATATTCAATTAAACCATTTTCATAAAAACTAAAATTTTCTGTTTCTGAAACTATATAATGATCAAGTAGTTTTACATCAACTTTATCTAGTAGATCTTGCATTTCTAATGTCAGATCAATATCTTTTTTAGATGGTATAAGATTACTACTTGGATGATTATGAACAAATATAACTCCTTTAGCTTGTGATAGAATTGCCTTTTCTATTATCACTCTTGGATAAACTGCACTGCGATCTATAGTTCCACAGAATAAAGTCTCATCTAAAACAATTTGGTTACTACTATTTAAAAATATTGCCTTAAACTCCTCATGTTTTAAATATCCCATTTGTAAATTTAAATAATTTATAAAATCAACTTTTCCTCGAACTGTTATATCTTGAGATTTTATTCCACCTTTTAAAAACGTCTCCATAAGTTGTAAAAATTCTAAAGCATGGGTATCTCCATTTTTTACAGCTTTTCTTAAAGCACTTACACTTTTAAAACCTAAAGAATCTAATATTTTTTTCATAACCAACCTCCTACAAAACCCTAAAAAAGATAAAAAGTTCTTAGCTTCGCCGCCGGGGGGCGAGACCCCCGAGCCCTAAAAGCTACTAAAATAAAAGAACAACCAAAGCTACAAAAGAAAAAAAGAAAGCTAGATTTTTAAGGACCAAAATAAAAAGTTCTTGAGCTGATTTTTGCCAAGCATAAAATTTTGAAAAATCAAGGATGCGATAGCACAACGCTTGTCCTTGATTTTTTTTAAAAATTTATGCTAAATACTAGCTGCTCAAGAACTGTTTGGGACTTAAAAACCTTTCTAAAAATTTTTAAGTTAGGTTGTTTCTTTTTAAAAAGGGAGTGTCTCAACAAGATAGCAGTAGGGGGAGGGTGGGAAAAAATAGGTTAAAGAGCGAAGAGATCCGTGTATGCCAAATTGAACTGTCTTTCATCCACAGCTTTCGAGCTCTTTTCCTATTAAGGCAAGAACTATCTTTAACTCTTGAGCGGAGTGCTGAGCGACTGGTAAGGAAGCGTACCATAAGGGACTGACAATAAAACTTGGCACTGTCCCAGCTACGACCAGAGGGAGAAAGCGATGAGTTAAGTGATTATCTCTTGCTATAAAATATTTTATCTTTTCTAAAATACAAAAAGTTCGCTCAGCGGACTTTTTATGAAAAATTATAAAATTAAAACTTTTTTTTAAAACTTGTGGTCTAAACATTATAATAAGTGTTAAGAGAATAATAAAATAATTTAATCCCCCCCAAAAAGAGCCTCTCTCCCTAGAGGCTCTTTCCCTTTTTTAAAATTTTTTCAAACTTTTTTTTAAGAAATAAACGTCTAAATTTTATAATAATAGTTAGAAGATAGAAAAATATTTAAAGCAGTTAAAATAGCCATCACACAGTTTCAAAGATGTTTTAATTTTTAAAAGGAGGAATTTTTAAAAAGTTTTAACAAATCGTGAAGTTGTTTTGTCTAACTATTATATTGAGGAAATAGATTTAAATGTTAGTAGATTAATTTATTTTTAAGAAATTTTTAATTTTTAAATGAAATGATTGAAAGTTTTAAAGTTATTTAAAGGTGATTTAGTAGTGAAGTAGAGGGATTTGTGATGGTTGCCCTCTATTTTTTTATTCGGTTAGAATCTATAATTATTTATAAATATTTTAAGGAGATGATAGTATGTCTCAATCTAAAATTAATTTTAAAATAGACAAAAAGTTAAAAAAAGAGCTTGATGAAATCTGTGAAGAAATAGGAATATCTTTAAATGTAGCTTTTACTATTTTTGCTAAAAAATTAGCTAGAGAAAGAAAAATTCCTTTTGAAGTTGATACAGATCCATTCTATAGTAAAAAGAATTTAAAGAGATTAAAAAAATCAATAAAACAAATGGAAAATAAAGTAGATATATAAAAAACCTGAGAATTTTCTCAGGCTTTTTAATTTTAATAGCTATTTAGAAAAGAATCTAATGTTTTTTCTTTTAATAATCTTTCCTTCTCTTTTTCTCTTTCATCTTTTGCTGTATTTTGTATTTTTGCCATATATTCAAAAGCCTTTAATGAGCTATTTACTACTTCATCAGCTTTTTTATTTATTATGTCTTTAGTATAACCTTTTTCAGAGAAATTTAACTTTCCTATAATTATTTCAGCACCGCACAATTCTTTTTTCATCGCTTTGCCTCTCTTTATCTTAATTTTACTATATATTATTATATAAGATATAACAATATAAGTAAAGTACAGCAAAAAACAAAAAGTCCACCCAGTGGACTTTCAAAATTATACTATTTAAAAATTGATGTATCTCCTACTCCACCTAAGTCTTTATAGTAGTTTTCTAAATCTTCTAGCATCTTTTCTTTTAGTTTTTTTATAAAATCAGAATCTACCTTCTGCCATAAGTAAAAGCTAAATCCAATATTTTTAAGATCTTTTCCATAGTAGATAAATCTCTTTCTTTCAAACTTCTCAAAAGGATTAACTATAATATTCCTTGTCATATCTTTATCACTATTTAAATACTCATCTGTATATGGACACGACTTTTTATCCACTGGTAGACCATCTTCTAAACGCTTTCTGTAGTAACTTATATAATCAGCTTTAACCTTTTCAAAATCAGCTTCCCCATCTTTTTCAAGATTTTTAATTAAAGATAATATAAATATTATTTTATATGAAAGGCTATAACTTCCTTCTTCTATAAATTCCCAGAAATCATCTAAGATAGTAGTTTCATCTCTTTTTTTCAGATTTTTTAAAACTCTTATCTCTTCAACTCTTTCAGGTTTAAATTTATAATAATTAACTCTTCCTAATTTAGTTGAATAATCAGGAACTATTTCTCC
>JBOGAY010000363.1:0-5295 GCA_051655925.1 Sarcina sp.
TGTCTTATAGATGTACTTAGTAGTGAAGAAGATTCAGTTGTAGAAGCTGTTGAAAGTAGTCTACAAGTTAAGGCTTTATATAATAAAATGAAGCTTGTTTTAAGTGATAGAGAACAAGAGATACTTGCAATGAGATATGAACTCATTGATGGGGATGTTAAAACACAAAGAGAAATAGCATTAATACTTGGAATATCAAGATTATATGTTTCAAGAATAGAAAAGAAAGCTTTGAAAAAATTATTTAAGGAATTTAATTCACACAAGTAAATAGAAAGGAGCTGTATCAAATTGATTTTAAATCAATAATGATATAGCTCCTTTTATTTTTTTAGTAAGTTATATTATAATTAATTTCAATATGAAGTAAAAGTAAAACTTTGTGTATAAGAAATGAATTAAATTTAAATAATAATTATAAAGTAAAAAAATATAGACTCAAAAAATAATATTTATGGATTTTTAGTTTAATATTTGAGTTCAATATGAGATTTTATTGATTTATGTTTACATAAGTATTTAAATGCCTTAAAAGTTCTAGCATTTAATTTATTTTTAGTTTATAATTTAATGTAGAATCAGTTTAATAAACTATGGATAATAAGTGGGAGTTGCCTATTTTTGAATAAAAATTGGTAAACGTATAAGTTTTAAGGGGTATAAAATTTGGTTTTTTTTGGAGGTTTTAAATGTTTGATTTAAACGAATTATTAAGATTGACTATAGAGGAAAAAGCATCAGATTTGCATTTGACAGTAGGAATGCAACCGGCTATAAGAATAAACGGTTCACTTAGAAAAATAGGACAAGAAGTTCTAAAGCCAGGAGATACAGAAGCTTTTGCTAAGCAAATATTAGAAGAAAGATATGAAGAATATGAAAAAACAGGGGAATATGATACATCATACTCAGCTCAAGGAACAGGAAGATTCAGGGTTAATATATTTAAACAAAGAAGTAGTACTGCACTTGCAATAAGGGTTATTACACTTAAGATACCAACACTTGATGATCTTAATCATCCCCAAATTTTAAAAGATTTAACAACAAAAAAAAGAGGTCTTGTGTTAGTTACAGGTCCAACAGGAAGTGGTAAATCTACGACTCTTGCAGCTATGATTAATGAAATTAATATGACAAGAGATGCACATATTATCACACTTGAGGATCCAATAGAGTATCTTCACAAACATAATAAGTGTATTGTAAATCAAAGAGAAGTAGGAAAAGATACAGTTAGTTATGAAAGAGCTTTAAAGTCTGTACTAAGAGAAGATCCAGATATTATCCTAGTAGGAGAGATGAGAGACCTTGAAACTATTTCAATAGCTATTACAGCTGCTGAAACAGGTCATTTAGTTTTTTCAACACTTCATACAATAGGTGCTGCCAAGACAATAGATAGAATTATAGATGTATTTCCACCACATCAACAACAACAAATTAAAGTTCAGTTATCAACTGTTTTACAGGGAATCATCTCACAACAATTACTTCCAACGACAGATGGTACTAGAACGGCTGCTCTTGAAATAATGATTTCAACGCCAGCAATTCAGAACCTTATAAGAGAAGGAAAAACACATCAAATAGAGTCTTCAGTTCAAACTGGAAGCAAGTATGGTATGAAAACTATGGATATGGCATTAGCAGAACTATACAAGAAAAGACTTATTACATCAGATACAGCTATGAGTTTTTCAGTAGATAGGGATATGTTAAGCAGAATGATATTATATTAGAAAATGATATGCTAGGAGAGTTATCTCCTAGTATATAACTTATTATGGAGGTAACAAATATGGAAGAAAAATTAGTTGCCTTAAGTATCGGTAGTGACAACATTAGTGCGGCAATCGCAAGGGATGATAATGGAGAGTTTGTAATACTTGATACATTTTCAAAACCCTCAAAAGGTATAAGAAAAGGCAAAATAATAGATAATGATTTAGCAATTGAATCAATAGTTGAAGTTTTAGAAGAACTTTCAAAAATAAATTCAGAAAAAATAGTTTCAGTGTATATTTCTCTTGGAGTAAAAGATGCTAGAGTAATTAAAAATACAGGAGTTTATTTGTCTGAATATAGAAGTACTGTATTGACTAAAAGAGAAATAACAAAAGCTTATTTAAATGGAAAGAATGTAATAGCTGAAAATGACGAATACATAGTTGATGCTATAATAAGTAAAGTTAGAGTAAATGATAAAGAGGTTTTAGAATCGCCAGTTGGTATAGCATCATCATCACTAGAAATAGATTTAGATGTTATTGTAGCCAAAAAAGAATTTATAGATTGTGTGAAAAATATATTTGATAGAATAGGTTGTGAAATTAACGGATTTTTAATAGGTGTAGAAGCTTTAAAAGAAATATTTTTTGCCGATAATAATATTGAAAATAATCTTATTGTTGATTTTGGAGCTGAAAAAACAGAATTTGCATATTTTACAGATGGGAGACTAGAACAGATAGGTGCAATGCCACTTGGGGGTCTTAATATAACAAAAGATTTATCAATTGTTACTACATATGATGAAGAAGTTATGGAAGAAATCAAGAAAAAAAATAGTCAAATATATTTATCTTTAAGAAAAAACTTTGCTAAGATAGAAGTTTTAGATGACACAATAGAGGCAGATTTATTTTATGAAATAATAAATGCTAGATTTGAGGAAATTCTTAATTATCTCAAAAAAGAGTTAGAATATTTAGGAATTTATGATAAAATAGAAAATATAACTATCCTAGGAGATGGAATAGGTTCATTTGAAGAAATTAACTTATTAATCGAGGAAGTATTACACAAAAAAGTTAATGTTTTTACAAAAAACGAGTTAAATATTGAAAAATCTTCAATAATTACACCGATAGCTATTGTTAAAGAGGTGTATGATAGGTTAAAATTATTAAGTGATGACTCGAAAGTTATAGAGAAAAATTTCAAAGAAGAAGTTTTAGTTCAAAAAGAAGAAGAATCAATTAATGATATTAAGAAAGAAAAGAAAAAAGGATTATCAAAAGTATTGGGATTTTTAGGGGATATTTTTTAAAGGAGGAATTGTTTTGTTAGATTTTGATGTAGATATGCAAGATTTTACGAATATAAAAGTAATTGGTTGTGGAGGTGGAGGAAGCAACGCAGTTAACAGAATGATAATGGAAGGACTTAAAGATGTTGAGTTCATAGCTATTAATACTGATAAACAAGCGTTAATGCTTTCACATGCTACACATAAGATACAGATAGGTGATAAACTTACTAAAGGTCTTGGAGCAGGAGCAGATCCTGAAATTGGAAAGAAAGCTGCTGAAGAAAGTTTAGAAGAAATTACTGAATCAATTAAAGGCGCAGATATGGTGTTTATCACAGCTGGAATGGGTGGTGGAACAGGAACAGGTGCTGCTCCTGTAGTTGCAGAAGTTGCGAAATCAATGGGGATATTAACTGTTGGTATAGTAACAAAGCCTTTCCCATTTGAAGGTAGAAGAAGAATGAAGCATGCTGAGATGGGAATTGAGAATTTAAAAGCTAAAGTAGATACATTAGTAACAATACCTAATGAAAGACTTTTAACAATGGTTGATAAAAAGACAACATTATTAGATTCATTTAAAAAAGCTGATGATGTTTTAAGACAGGGTGTACAAGGTATCTCAGATCTTATTACAAATCCAGGGCTTATCAACTTAGACTTTGCTGATGTTAGATCAGTAATGGTAGATAAAGGTCTTGCTCATATGGGGATTGGTAAAGGTTCAGGAGACACAAGAGCAAAAGATGCGGCTGAAGAGGCTATTTGTTCACCATTATTAGAAACATCAATAACAGGAGCTACAGGTGTTCTTATAAATATTACAGGTGGACCAGATTTAAGTTTATTTGAAATAAATGAAGCATCAGAAATAGTTCAAGAATCAGCAGATCCAGATGCTAACATAATATTCGGAACTGCTATCGATGAGTCGTTAAAAGAAAATATTAGAATAACTGTTATTGCAACAGGTTTTGATAAAGAAACAAATAGACTTGCTGCAGTTAAAAAAGCAGAAAAAGTAGCAACTCCGATTATTCAAGAAACTGAAGAAGTTCAAGAAAAAGAAGAGCCAATAGTAAAAGAAGAGAAGCAAGAGGATGACGATTTAAGTATTCCAGCTTTCTTAAGAAGAAATAGAAGATCTTAATTTTTGACATTAAGAGCCTTTCCATTGTGAAAGGCTCTTTTTTATTTCTTAAAATTCTGCATATAAGAAAAGAATTTTATAAAAATTTGAAGAAAAAATAAAGAAAATAAGAGAATTTATCAGAATAATTTTATTTAAAATAGATTTATTATGACAAACTTTTAAACTTTTAAGTTTTATAATAAAAACAAGGAGTTGATACTATGATTGTATACTTAGATGTATTACTATTAGAGAATTTTGTAATAAATTTTTTTTTACTAACACTTACAATGCAATTATCACAGTACAAATTTAAGTATAGAATGGTAGTTTTATCAAGTATTCTTGGAAGCTTGTATACACTTACTGTATTTTTTGAATCTCTTGAAGTGTTTACTAATATAATTTTTAAAATATTAATTGTATTTATAATGGTTAAGATTATTTTAAGGAATAAAAATACAATTTCAGCAATCAAAGTAACAGGAATATTTTTTTTAGTTTCTATAGCCTTTTCAGGATTTTGTTTTATATTTGCTATGGCAGAAAATCCTTACAATATACAAGGAGCATTTACAATTAAAAATTATTCTAGCAAAAGTTTACTTTTTTCTTCAATGATTTTATATCTAATTGCATATAGAACATATGTATACTTTAAAAATAGAGCGATAATTGATAACTTTATTTATGAATTAGAGTTTTGTATTAAAAATAAAAAAATTAAAGTTAGAGGTTTTTTAGATACTGGAAATGAGTTAATAGAAAGTATAACTATGCTACCAGTTATAATTTTAGAAGAGGGTATGGTAGATAATATAATTATTAGTGAAGAAGAATTTTTTTTTATACCATATAAAGTAGTAAGTGGGACAAGTAGTCGATTAAAGGGAATAAAAGTAGAGGATATTAGAATGGAAAATAATGGTGAAGTTAGAAATGTAGATGCGATTATAGCATTTTGCAATACAAAATTAAGCGTAGATGGTCATTTTAATGCATTATTATCAAGAGCTATATTATAGGGGGTTAATTTATGAAAAAGTTACAACTTTTATTGAATAGAATATTTAGTAAATTTAAGATATTTCAAAAAAGAGTTTATTATGTTGGGGGAAATGATGTTTTG
>JBOGAY010000364.1:0-21110 GCA_051655925.1 Sarcina sp.
TTATTATAGTTGATATACTTATCTACATTCCATTCGTTGCAATGGCAGCAGATAGAGATGTTAAAAATATGGAAGCAGCTATAGCAGCAGAACAAGCTGCAGCTGAAGAAAATAACTAGTAAGAATTTAAAGGATTCGCATAATGCGAATCCTTTTTTCTATCTATAGCAATAGAAGTTACTAATTTTTCTAATTGGAATACTAAAAAACTGCCATTTATAATTTCTCCATTCCCAACCTGATAGAATATTATTGTTTATATAAGTAGGATAAGACCAAAAAGCTTTTCCGTTATGGAGCCACAAATAAGTAAATCTATAAACACAGTATCTTATTTTATGATACTGAATATTGTTATTAAATTGTGCATTTGGTGTAGTGTAATTAGTGAATTTTACAATTCCTTCAGATTGATAATTAGGCGTTTTTGATGGAGGATAACCTATATTCAATGGTGTAGGAATTCCACCTTCTTGATAGTGAGGATTCAAAGGTGCAGGCTTAGTTAAGTTATTTGGTTTAAAAGGTGTTGGGTTAGTTGAGTTAATTTGATTAAGTGGGGAATAGAGAGGTGTTTTTTTTTGTACTTTTGGATCAGATATTTTGAAATCTTTATCAGAAGTTTCTAAAAAATCATTAGTATATTGAGAAAGTTTTTCTATTTGAGCTCTATCTAAGATTTCAAATTCTCCAATACTATTTGGATGATCTTTTTCTTGGTAAATTACTTTCATTTAAATTCCTCCTTATTTTTTACAAGTAAAGGCTTCAACTTTTGATATATCTATACCAAAATAGACCCAGTCTTTAATATATTTATTCCATCTCCAACCTACAAAAGATACTTGGTCAACATAGAAGATATAACACCAGTATTCTTTTTTATCATTTTGCCATATATAAGTTAGTTTATTTAGACAAACAGAAAGAGCTTTAGGACTTACAGCATATTTAGGATAGTTAGAATTATCTATTTTCTTTTGATTGATAACTGATTCATCATTTTTAGGTGGAGCAGCTTTTGGTGGTAATTCCATAGGTTTTTTAGTTTCTGAAACTTCTATGTTCTGTATTTCTTCACAAGGGCAAGTTCTTGATAAGTCCTCTTCTAAATCCTCTTCAGCAGTATCGGTGTCTTTGAATTTTTTCTTTGAAGAAGATTCTAAATAATCAACATCAGTATCAACATCTTCATGTGTTATATCACTATCATCATTTTCAACTTTTTCTGGAAGATCTTCAGTATCTCCTCTACCAAATAGAGCATTAAAATCTTCAGGGTAAAAAATTTCCATATTAAATTTCTCCTGTGTAATTTATATCAATAATATATTATGAGAGGATTTTTATAAGGTGATAAAATAAAAAAACTGTTTTGATAAATTAATATCAAAACAGTTTGAAAAAGGAGTTTTGTTTGTTGAGTTTAGCGAAGTTATTATTTTAACTTACGCTTATATATAAAGTCTGCGAAGAGAGAGTTTGACCAAGCAAACCAATCTCTTGTAAACTTACTAGCATCATCACAGTGGAATCCCTCATGCATGTAATGCGTTCCGGCATCTGTGTTTTTTAAAGTTTCTACAAGTGTATTTATTTCATTTTCATTGTTAGTTGTTAGTCCTTGCATTGATAGGGCAATATGCCAAATATATTCCTTAGGAGTGTGAGGACTTCCAATTCCACTCGCAGCCTTCCCTTCATAGTAATGAGGATTATTTTTGCTAAGTATAAATCTTCTTGTATTTTGATATATCTCATCTTCAATATCTCTATAACCAATATAAGGAATAGATAAAAGACTTGGAACATTAGCATCATCCATGAAGTTATAATTTCCAAGACCATCAACTTCATAAGCATATATCTTTCCAAACTCAGGATTATCAACAATTGCATATTTTTCTATTGCAGTATCAATTTCTTCTTTTAATTTTAATGTTCTTTGCACAAAGACATCATCATTATATATTTCTTTTGTGATTTCAGACATTTGTGAAAGTGAAACTGATGCAAACATGTTTGCTGGTACAAGGTAACCATATTGACAAGCATCATCACTAGGTCTAAATCCTGACCAAGTCATACCAGTGTAACCAACAGGGTTCCCAAGTCCATTGTTGCAAAGAGTATCAGTTTCTGAACAGTTTAATCTTTGGAATGAGTAATCTGACTTTTCAAAGTGATTTTGTTCTGTTTCCCAAAGAGTTATAATCATATCAAAAACATGCTTAATTTCATCTGTGAATATAGAGTTATCACCTGTTTTTCTCCAGTATTTATAGATAAGTCTTATAGGATAGCAAAGTGAATCAATTTCATATTTTCTTTCCCATACCCACGGACTGTCCTTTGTTATATCATTATCCCATTTTTGACCATTAGCTGTTTTATTAAAAGCATTAGCATAAGGATCTATTTGAATACATTTCATTTGTCTATTTATAAGACCTTTGAATATATCTTTAAGTAGTGGATATTCATTTACAAATGGAAGATAGTGTTCAATTTGAGATGTTGAATCTCTAAGCCACATAGCAGGAATATCACCAGTTATTATGAAAGCATCATTTTCATCTGGAAGCATTACAGTAGTTTCCATTGTATCTATAAAACATCTATAAAAAGTTTCTTTTAAGTTTTCATCTTCTATTTTATTTGATAGCTCCACACCAATTTTTTTTACAAGGTCCTTTAGAGCCTCAAGTTTCATTTCATTAGTCATAAAAAAATCCCCCTAACATTTATCAGTTGATTTGATTTTAAACCATAACTGAAAACCTTTAAATATGTTAGGAGGACTTAACTAGAATAATTTTTATATATTAAAACTTTTTACACTAAGCATTAGCTTTTTCTTCAAGTTCTTTAATCAATGTTTTGTTTGCAAAAACCATAAGATAAGTAGCAATACTACCCATAAATAAAACTGTTGTTGCTGGATTAATTTCAAATAAAACTAGAGCAACTAGAAGGCAAAGAATATTACTAATAGTAATAATTGGTCTAGTTATCATAAGAATACTAGCTGATTTTATTGTACTTAAAATGTTCATTGAAAATTTACTCGTAAGGATAAAAATGTGCGGAGTAATAAATAAGAGTACAAATAAAAGTCCTGTAAATAATCCTGTAAAGACAATACTTCCTCCAACTTGAGAGAAGAATTTTATGTTTGTATATAGTACAAAAACTGCTAGAAGTTCTAAAATCCAAATAGAAGTTGCATTTTTAAAGTTAGATTTTAAAGCTTTTACAAAGTCTTTAAAAGGCTCAACATCGCCATTTTTAAGCAATTTATCCATGCAGTATAAAAGTGATGTGAATGAAACTGCAAATGGGATTGCACATAATAAAAATAATGGTAGATACGTTCCAATTTTACTTATGCCAACGAAGACTAAAAATAAAACTAAAGGAGTGTTTACCACAAGAAAAAGTATATTTAAAGTTAAAAACCAAAAAACATAATTGAAGAAAGTTAATATTTTTTCAACATTGATAATATTAGTCATTTTGCATACTCCTTTCAAAAAAGACAAATTTATTTAAATATAGTAAAATAAAGTATATTGAAAACTATTTCTCTTGTCAATTGACAAAAATCAGAATTATATTAATTTTTCTAGGTTTAAATTTTTGAGGGGGAAAAATGGATAAAAAGGGGAGAATAATTTATAGAAAATTATTTGTTGTTTATACAGCAGTTATTATTCTTTTGATAGGGTTACTTGATTTATATTTTTTAAAATATTCAATGGATCTTGAGAAAGATAAAAAAATGTATGTAAATCAACAATTAGTTAATGAGATATCATCTAATATAGAAAATCAATTTGCAGCTACAAGTATGATAACAGATGTGATTTATACTTATAGGGAAAATATTTTAGATTTACTAAAATTCCTAGAGTTAGATTTCAATGAATATAAGAAACAAAAGCTAGATGCAATTGTTGAAAGTGCAGGAATTTCTTACAATGGTACAGAGGTTTTAGTTGAAAGAAGCTTAACAACTTACCCAACTCTTAGTAATATAACAACGGTTTCTAAAAGTAATAATGAAGCTAGAATTTTTAATAGAAGTTCTCAAATAGATTTTAGAAAAGTTGAAAATTATGATGAGATTAGCAATAAGAAAATAATTAGTAATAATAATACTATAACGCATGTAATAAAAATTAATGATACAACAAACCTAGAAGAAAAAGGTCTTATGCTTGCAACTTATAAGCTTGATGGGTTGAGAAATTTAGTTAAAAAGCATGAGATATATAACGATATTTTTGTGATAGACAATAATAATACTTTGATATACGATTCAGGTGGAATTTATGATGAAGCTTGGTTTGATGATTTCAAAAATGATTTAGATAAAAAATCAATTTTTATAAAAAAGGGTGGAGATTATCATAACATTAGTTATATTAAAGATGACCTAACAGTTGTAGGGATAGTTTCTAGTAAGAGTTTAGCTATGCTACCAATTGATTTTGTCATAGCACTTATACTTATAGATATTTTTGTTTTTGCTATTGCAGAGGGAATTATCTATGCGAAAATTAAGAAGCTTAATAATAGACTTGAGAGTACAGTTGATGCTATGGAGAAAGTTCAAAGTGGAGATTTAACAGCTAGAATTACAACTAATAATGAAAATGATGAGTTAAGTTACATCGGGGATAGTTTCAATGAAATGTGTGAGGATCTTGATAAGTATATTAAAAAAAGTTACCTTGCCGAGATTAATCAAAAGAATGCAGAGATGAAGCATTTACAAAGTCAGATAAATCCACATTTTCTTTATAATACTTTAGAGGTTATAAGGATGAAAGCTATTTGCAATGGGGATAAAGAAGTTGGAAAGATGCTTTATAATTTAGCAGTTCTTTTTAGAAGTCAGCTTAAGGAAAAGGACATAATAACAATTAAGACTGAACTTGATTATTGTAAAAAGTATCTAGAGTTATTTAAGTTTAGATACCAAGAGAAGTTTGATTATGAGATAAACTGTGATGAAAATTTACTGGGAAATAACATAATAAAATTTGTGTTACAGCCAATTATAGAAAATTATGTTGTGCATGGAGTAAGACTTTCAGATAGTGATAACAAATTAGAGATAAAAATAGAGTCACAGGGTGATGACATAGACATTTATATAATAGACAATGGTATAGGAATTTCTGCTGATCAGTTAGAAAAAATAAAGGCTAGATTAGTAGATGATAGTTTGGAAAATGATTCGATTGGAATAGTAAACGTAAATCAAAGAATTAAAAATACTTATGGTGAAAAATACGGAGTTACTTATATTGAAGGAGTAGAAAATGGGACAAGAGTTCTTATTAAAATTCCAAAAAACTAGGGGGTAAATTATTTATGTTAAAGGTTATGTTAGTTGATGATGAAAATCTAATTGTTGAAGGATTAAAAAATATAATTGAGTGGGAAGAACTTGGACTTTTAGTAGTTCAAACTGCAAATGATGGTGAGGAAGCTATAAAAAAGTTTAAGGAAAATCCAGTTGATATAGTTGTTACTGATATCAATATGCCAAGAGTTACAGGTCTTGAACTTTTAAAGTCACTTAAAGAGATTAATGATAATGTTAGATTTATAGTTTTAAGTGGATATGACACATTTTCATATGCTAAAAAAGCTATAGAGCTAGGTGTTAAATCATATCTTTTAAAACCAGTTGACGAAGAAGAACTTGAAAGCACTTTGAAATCAATAATTGATGATATTAATAATGGAAAGCAAAGAGAGCAAAAGCTTACTATTAAAAATGGTAAAATAATAGATTTTATTAATTCAAAGATTAATGTTAAAGAACTTATGGAGTTTGCAGGTATTATGAGGGTTAGGTTTGATGCTAATTCTTATAGAGTTTCTAATATTCTTATTGGATCAGGGAAGATTGATGAAATAATAGCTTGTGTAAAAACAAATATTTTCAGTACATTTGAAATAGTACCTAACTATGATGGAAGCATTATTCTTATTAATAGTTTTAATGAAGAAAATTCAGAAGCTGGAATTAGAGAGTTTTATGAAATAATAAAAGATACTGTCAAAGAAGAATTAGGATATGATGTTTTTGTATCTGTTGGTTCTATGGTTACGGATTTTAAGAGTTTACCAAAAAGTTTTATAGAAAGTAGAAAAGCTAAAAAACAAGTTTTAGTTGAAGGCTATGGAAAGGTTATATTTGGTGAAGAGATAGAAGTTTTAGAGTTTGAAAGTATAGATTTTAAAAAAGAGATTGATTCAATTAACAAGCTTATCATTGAAAAGAACAAGGAAGCTGTTACAAAGTACATGTTAGATATCTTTGAAAATAAGAATTTAACACCAAAGCAAATTTATGATTTCTCTATCAAAGTGGTTATACTTATTGATGATATTCTAAAGGAATTTAAATTAGATAATAAGTATGGTAGAGAAAGTTTGAGTAGTGTTATAGTTGATCTTTGTAGTGAGGATACTAGAGAAAATATTGAAAAGTTTCTTATCACAGAACTTGAAGAATTAATTAAGGTTATAAGTGATAATGTTCAGGTTTATAGTCCTGTAGTTCAACAAGTAGTTAAGATGATAAATAAAGAGTATAAAGAAGAGTTAAGTTTAAAAACTCTTGCAGCTAAGTATAGAATTAATAGTTCATATCTTGGGCAGATATTCTCAAAGGAAGTTGGAATTTCATTTTCTGAATATCTTAATAAAGTTAAAAATACTAAGGCTAAAGATCTTATATTAAATACAAATATGAAAATAAATAATATTGCTAAAGAGGTTGGATATACAGATACAAGTTACTTCTATAGAAAGTTCAAGAAGTATTATGGGGTTTGTCCATCAACTCTTAGAGAAATGAAAAATTATTAATGTTATGGCTATAGAGGAAAAGTTTTCTTCTATAGCTTTTTTTTGTATATTATTTTATTTTTTACACATAATAAGTTTGAAGGATATAAGTATTTAGTTTTTTACTAGATACAATAATAAAATTAATAAAATTTAGGAGGAATTAAGTTATGAAAACAGTCAATGTTACAGTAAGAATGCCAGAGGAATTACACAAGGAGTTTAAGATTAAGATGGTCATAGACAGTACAACGATGCAAGAGTACTTACTTGGTCTTGTAATGAAAGATTTAGGAAAATCAGCTAAAGATTATAACTTTGAAGTTTAGGTAATACTAGGAGAGTTATCTAAAGCGATAAATAATAAATGAACAAAAGAAAATAAAAAAGGTATTTCTAACACCACTTCACTCGTTTAGAAATACCTTTGCAAGGGATTGAATAATTCAAACCCAACTTAAATTGTAAAAATCAAGTTGAGTAGTATTATATCAATCCTTGTGTTTAAAATCAAGGAGGAAATAAAAATGGATAGTTTAGATATAAACGATTTTGATGGAAATCAAATTAATACATATAACTTTGAAGGGAAAGTATGCTATATAGGATTAGACATAGCAAAATTATTTGGTTATGCGAATCCATCTAAAGCAATACAACGTTGCATACAAGCAAAGGATTTAAAGTTAGGGCAAGACTATGATGTCTTAACAGGAGAAAGGCTTAGAAAGTTTAAAAGAATTTTGTTTTCGGAAGCTGATATAAAGATGACACATACACCTAAAATAATATTGCTTTATAAAACAGCTATTTATAGCTTTATATTTTACTCTGAAAAAGAAATAGCAATTCCATTTCAAGAGTGGTTTAGAGAGAATATAGATTCTGTAGATTATAATGAGAACTTTATTGAAAATGAAATAAAGAAAGAAATACTAGAGAGTGAAAGTAAAGTAAAAGAGAGTAAGAGAGAAGAATATTTAGATTTGCTGAATGATGTTTTAGAAGTAGTAGAGCATATATTTTTGCTGGATTTAGGGTATGAAGAAACTAGAAAACCTATTAGTAAGTTATTAAATATATCAAAATATTTAATTGATAGAATGCAAGATTAAGCTAGTTCACAATTGCTAGATTGAAGAATAAAGATAAACTATAGTAGATGGTTCAGTCGCGACTGAGGTTGTGCTTAGGTCACGACTGTAGAGTATACTAGGGTCACGACCTAAGTAGTGGTTATAATCACAACTCAAGTTTTAGAATAAGTATAGGATATTAAATCAAAAAAAGAAAAATATTAAAAGAAGAACTTTAATCATTATTAGAGGAGTGGCTAGTGATGACAAAAAGTTCTTCTTTTTGTTTAACAAGTGAAATTTTTTCTAGAAAAATTCAACAATCTTAAAAATGTACACTAAATATAAAATTTTTAATCTATTTTAGATTTGGGGTATTATGGTATATTTAATTCATAAATTGACAAACGTTTACAGGGAGGGGGAGTTAGAATGAGTTCAGTTACAACATTAAAAGAGAAGACAAATAATTCATCTGAGCAAAAAGTTGATGTTGATAAAAAACCTTTTAAGGTGAAAAAGAAATCAAAGTTTAAGCAGAATTTAGAATTATTACTATTAACAGTTCCGGGAACTATTTGGTTTTTAGTATTTGCTTACTTACCTATGTTTGGAGTTATAGTTGCTTTTAAAAATTGGCAAATACACGGAAACTTCTTTGAAAGCTTAGCAGGAAGCCCTTGGGTGGGATTTGATAACTTCGAGTTTCTATTCCAAAGTAGTGATGCTTGGCTGATTACAAAAAATACAGTAATGTATAACGCAGTATTTATAGTATGTGGTATTGTTTTACCAGTTACTTTAGCTATTTTACTTAAAGAGGTATTTAATAAGAGGTTATCAAAGTTTTATCAAACTTCAATGTTCTTACCTTACTTCTTATCTTGGGTTGTTGTAAGTTATTGTTTATATGCATTCTTAAGTCCAGATAAAGGATATGCAAATGCTATTCTTGAAAAGATGGGAATGGATCCAGTTTCATGGTATACAGAAGCTAAAGCTTGGCCATTAATCATAATTTTTATGAGTCAATGGAAGGGTGTTGGATATGGAACAGTAGTTTATCTTGCATCAATATGTGGAATAGATAAGAGTTACTATGAAGCAGCATTAATAGATGGAGCTAGTAAATGGCAACAAATTAAGCACATAACAATTCCATTATTAAAGCCAATTATGATTATCATGTTTATTACATCAGTAGGGGGAATATTCAGAGCTGACTTTGGATTATTCTATCAATTACCTAAAAACTCAGGAGCTTTATATCCAGTAACTAACGTTATTGATACTTATGTTTATAGAGGGCTTATGAACCTTGGAAACATAGGAATGAGTTCAGCAGCAGCTTTATATCAATCATTTGTTGGAATGATACTTATACTTGTAACAAATGGAATAGTTAGAAAAGTTGATAAAGATAATGCATTTTTCTAATGAAAGGGTGTGAAAGTAGTGTTAGAAAAAATAAAAAATATCTTCTCTACGAAAGATAAGGGAGAGGATGACAGTAAATTTAACAGAGTATCAAATGGTGCACATATAGGAATAAATATACTATTCATACTACTTGCAGCAGCTTGTATTATACCATTTATATTCGTAGTAATTATATCTTTGACAAGTGAGCAGTCATTAGCAGCTAATGGGTACAGTTTTTGGCCACAGGAGTGGAGCTTGGACGCTTATAAATATATATTCTCATCAAGCAGTCAAATTTTAAGTGCTTATGGAATTACAATAATTGTAACTGTATGTGGTACAACTTTAGGTCTTTGTATTATGACAATGTATGCATATGCTTTATCAAGAAAAAGCTTTGCTTACAGAGGTTTCTTTACAAAACTTATATTCATACCAATGTTATTCTCAGGTGGTATGGTTGCTTCATACTTAGTAGTTGTTAACTTCCTTGGATTGAAGGATAGTCTTTTAGCATTAATTCTTCCAATCTGTGTAAGTTCATTCAACATTATTATTCTTAGAACATTCTTTAAAACAACTATCCCAGATTCAATTATTGAATCTGCAAAGATAGACGGAGCTACAGAGTGGAAATTATTCTTAAAAATAGTTTTACCAATATCATTACCTGGTATTGCAACAGTAGGATTATTCTTAAGTATCGGATACTGGAATGATTGGTTTAATGCAATGTTATATATAGATGATAATGCATTAATGCCATTACAATATTTACTTGTTAGACTTGAAACTTCAATGGAGTTCTTAGCTAACAATGCTTCAACAATGGGAACAAGCGCTATTGAAGCAGCGGCAAATATGCCAAAGGATACAGCTAAAATGGCGATAGTTGTTATAACAACTCTTCCAATAGTTATTGCTTATCCATTCTTCCAAAAATATTTCGTAAATGGATTAACAGTTGGTGCTGTTAAGGAATAATTTTGGACTAGCCTTAGATGAGGGCTTCCTCATCTAGGCTTATATAAGAAAAGAATATAAAAATCTTTTCTTATATAAGCTTAATGCTTAAAAATTAATTAGTGAATTCGCAAAAAATATATAGCAAAAAATCAAAAAAAATTTTAAGGGGATGAAAACTTATGCATTATTTATTAGAAAGAATAGACAAAACATGTAATGAGGTTAAAAAACACATTTATAGAAATGAATTAGAAATTACAGGTTACAAATATATAGAAGGAAATTATCACAATATAGATAAAATCGCTGAAGCTCCAGCTGATGGTTGGGTTGATTTTAAAAAAGGTGATCTTTGGGGAGGAAGAGATGCTCATGGCTGGTTCAAGTGTGAAGTAGAAGTTCCTGCTGAGTTTGCTGGAAGAACAATAGCTTTAAACTTTAGTACATTTGAAGAAGGATGGGATGCTACTAATCCACAATTTATCTTATATGTAAATGGAGAACAAATCCAAGGTGTGGATATTAACCACAGAGAAATAATTTTAACTCATGATGCAGTAGCAGGTGAAGTTTATACAGTAGATTTACATGCTTACGCTGGTATGTTAGATGATAAAAAACCAACATTAAATGGTAAGCTTGTTGTTATAGATATGGCTTCAAGAGATTTATACTTCAACTTAAAAGTTCCAGTTGATGTTTGTAAAGAACTTGATAAAGAAGATAAGAGAAGAATCGATATGGTTATGGTTATGAATGATGCTATAAACTTATTAGATTTAAGAAAGCCAAAAACAGAATTATATGATAATAGTGTTACTGCTACAAATGAATATTTACAAGCAGAATTTTATGATAAATTATGTGGACATGAAGAGGTTACAGCTACTTGTGTAGGTCATACTCACATAGATGTTGCTTGGCTTTGGACAGTTGCTCAAACTAGAGAGAAAGTTTCAAGAAGTTTCTCAACAGTATTAAAGCAAATGGAAGAGTACCCAGAGTTTGTATTCATGTCATCACAACCACAACTTTATAAATTCTTAAAAGAAGATCATCCAAAAGTTTATGAAAAAGTTAAAGAAAGAATCGCTGAAGGAAGATGGGAAGCAGAGGGAGCTATGTGGCTTGAGGCTGACTGTAACGTTACTTCAGGAGAATCACTTGTAAGACAAATCATGCATGGTAAAAGATTCTTCAAAGAAGAGTTTGGTGTAGAAAATAAAATATTATGGCTTCCAGATGTGTTTGGATATTCAGCTGCACTTCCACAAATTTTAAAGAAGTCAGATGTTGAGTACTTCATGACAACAAAGATTGCTTGGAACCAATTTAATAAAATACCAATGGATACATTTATGTGGGAAGGAATTGATGGTTCAGAAGTTTTAACACACTTCATTTCAACAACAGGACCAGGACAAGATCATGATTCACACTTCACAACATACAATGGTCACATTCAACCTGATTGTGTAATGGGAGCTTGGAGAAGATACCAAAACAAGAATATCAATGATGATGTATTAATCTCATTCGGTTGGGGAGATGGTGGTGGTGGTGCCACACTTGAAATGCTTGAAAATGCTAGAAGACTTTCAAAAGGAATCCCAGGTGCTCCAAAGGTTAAAATGGGAACAGCTAAAGATTACTTTGAGAAGTTAGATAAGAAAGTTACAGGACACAAGAAATTACCTAAGTGGTCAGGGGAGTTATACCTTGAGTACCATAGAGGAACTTATACTTCAATGGCTAGAAATAAGAGAGATAACAGAGTTTGTGAGAATCTTTATACAGCAGCAGAAAAACTTAATTCACTTGCTTTAGTAGAAGGAAAAGCAAATTATCCTCAAAAGAATATCAATGATTCATGGGAAGTTGTTTTATTAAACCAATTCCACGATATCATTCCTGGTTCATCAATCAAAGAAGTTTATGATGTAACAGCAGTAGAGTACAAAGAATTAATAGAAAATGCAAATAACTTAGTTAATGATGGGGCAAGTTATGTAGCATCAAAGATAGATTTAAAAGACAGAAGTGTTGTTGTTTCAAACACATTAGGATTTAAAAGAAGTGACATAGCTACATTTGAAATTCCAACAGGAATCGAAAATGTTGCAGTTATAGATGAAGATGGAGCAGAACTTCCATGTCAAAAAGTTGAAGAAAACAAAGCTATATTCTTCGCTAAGAATGTACCAGCTAATGGACATAAGAGCTTTAAAATTGTAGAAGCTACAAATACAGTAGATGCATCTGTAACATTAACAAACACAGAAGCTGAAAATAAATTTGTTAAAATTAAATTTGATGAAAAGGGTCAAATTGTATCATTCATAGATAAGAAAGCTAATAGAGAGATCTTAAAAGATGGAGCTATTGGAAATGAAATTCAAGCATTTGAAGATAAGCCAATGTGCTTTGATAACTGGGATATAGATATCTACTATAAAGAAAAAGAGTGGAAAATTGATGATGTTCAAAATATTGAAGTTGTAGAAGTTGGAGCTGTAAGAAGCACACTTAAAGTTGAAAGAAAGTTCCTTGATTCAACAATCACTCAAAAAATCTACATCTACACAGATATGGGAAGAGTTGATTTTGATACAGAAATGGATTGGAAAGAAAGAGATGTATTAGTTAAGGCTGCATTCCCAGTTGATGTTAATACTAAAGAAGCTACTTACGAAATCCAATACGGAAATGTAACAAGACCTACTCACAATAACACATCATGGGATGTTGCTGGATTTGAGGTTTGTGGACATAAATGGGCTGATTTATCAGAAGGAGATTTTGGTATATCACTTCTTAACAATAGTAAATATGGACATGATATCAAAGATGGAAACATGAGACTTACACTTCTTAAGTCAAGCTGTGATCCTAATCCAGAAGCAGACAAAGAAGTTCATAACTTCATTTACTCAATCTACACACATGAAGGAACATGGAAGGATGCTGGTACAACAGAAAGAGCTTACGAGCTTAATAACCCTCTTGTAGCAGTAGTTGAGGAAGCTCACGCTGGAGAAATGCCTTCAAACTTAAGTTTTGTAAAAGTTAATGCAGAGAATGTAATGGTTGAAGTAATTAAAAAAGCAGAAGACACAGAGCATTTAGTAGTAAGAATGTATGAATTCCACAACAAGAGAACTAACGTAACAATGGAATTCTACAAAGAGCTTGCAGAGATTTGTGAGTGTAACTTAATAGAAAGAGATTTAGAAGTTCTTGAAGCTAATGGAAATAAAGTTGACTTTACAATCAAGCCATTCGAAATCAAAACATTTAAGTTCAAATTAAAATAATTTATTAAGCAATCCCTAAAATTTTTAATATGCACCTAGAGTAATCATAGTAAGCTCTGGGTGCTTTTTTTAATTAAGTGAATTTAGACAATTAAATATGGAAAAAGTCCACTATAAGGTAGAAAAAATTTCCTATATAATAAAAGTATGTAAACGATACAAAATTTAAATCGAAAATAAATTGTTTTTAAGGGGGACACGTTATTATGAAATTTAAAAAAATTATGGCATTAGCTATCACTGGAGTAATCGGAACTAGTATGTTAGCAGGATGTGGTGGTGCAAGTAAAGCTACAACAGACAAAGATGGAATTACAACTTTAAAATGGTACACAATAGGTCAAGAGCCAAAAGATAAGGATATGGTTTTAGCAGAGGCTAACAAATACCTTGGAGAAAAAATTGGTGTAAATATAGATATGAACTTCATAGATTACGGTGATTACACACAAAAACTTGGAGTTATGATAAATACTGGTGAAAAATTTGATTTAGCATTCACATGTTCATGGGCGGGAGATTACCTTGGAAATGCTAGAAAAGGAGCTTTCTTAGAGCTTGATCAATATCTTGATAATCAAGGAAAAGAAATGAAGGCTGCAATTGATGAGAGATTCTGGGATGGAGCAAAAGTTGATGGAAAAACATATGCAGTTCCAAACCAAAAAGAAATTTCAACAGCTCCAATGTGGGTATTCACAAAAGAGTATGTAGACAAGTATGACATTCCATACAAAAAGTTAAAAACTCTTGAAGATTTAGAACCATGGCTAGAAAAAATTAAACAAGCAGAGCCGGATGTAGTTCCACTATACATTACAAAAGGGTTCTCACTTTCACCATATTTTGATCAATTAGTAGATCCAATTGGGATTGAATATGGTCAAGAAGGATTAAAGGTTCAAAATATATTTGAAACTCAAAAAATGAAAGATACATTAAACACATTAACAAAATATTATCAAAAAGGTTATATCAATAAAGATGCTGCAACAGCTCAAGATGATAAAGCAGTTAAGAGACTTATAACTAAAGGTGATGGACAACCTTATGCTGAAGTATTATGGTCAAAAGATTTAAAATATGATGTAGTTGCTACTCAAATGATGGATTCATACATCACAAATTCTTCAACAACAGGTTCTATGATAGGGGTTTCAAGAAGTTCAAAGAATCCAGAAAAATCAATAGAGTTCTTAAACTTACTTAACACAGATCCTTATATTAGAAACTTACTTAACTACGGGATTGAAGGAACACATTACACAAGAGTTGAAGGTTCAGAAAATCAAATTGAAACAACTGATAAGGCTAAAGATTATAGTGTTGGATACTACACAATCGGTAACTTATTTATAACAGATGTACTTCACAATGAGCCGGCTACAAAGTGGGATGAGTTTAAGAAGTTCAATGACGCTGCTAAAGATTCACCAGTACTTGGATTCAAGTTTGATACAAGCAAAGTAAGTAACCAAATTGCAGCTATAAATAATGTTCTTGAAGAGTTTGGATCAACATTATACAGTGGATCAGTTAATAATGCTGAGTATGTAGAAAAGTTAAATGCAAAACTTAAAGAACAAGGAATTGATCAAATAATAGCAGAAATGCAAAAACAAATAGATGCTTGGGCTAAAGAGCAAGGAAAATAATTTATAAATATAAAGGGAGAGAAGTTTAGACTCTCTCCCTTAATTTAAAAAAATGTAAAAGAGGTTTTTAGTATGGAGTTATTAAAATATAGAGAGATTTTAAATAAAAAATTTGAGGTGTACTCAGGAAGACAAAGAGTATTTAAAAATTATATAGTTGAAAATTCAAAAGTGGTGTTAAATTTCTCACCAATTAAGATTAAGGTAAGTTATTTTAGTGATTACATAGTGAAAATCTTCTTAGGTGATGAATTTGAAGAAGAGAGAAATACAAATGCAGTTTGTATGGACTTAGAAATAGATACTAAAATTCAAGTAGATGAAACTGATAAAGAGATTATTATTATAGGTGAAAAAATAATAACTGTAATCAATAAGGATACAACAGAGATAACATTCTTAGATTCAAAAGGAAATGTTGTATGTCAGGACTTTCAACCAAGTTTTAAACAAAAGGATGGAACAATTTATATTTCAAAATTAAATAATTGTACAGCTTATTATGGACTTGGTGAGAAAGGTGGAAACTTAAATAAGAAGGGATGCTATACAGAAAATTTTAATACAGATGATCCTGAAACAGATGATGATTCAGTTATGTATTATAAGACAGTTCCTTTCTATGTAGGAATTAATGAAAAAACAACACATGGACTATTTTTTGATAATAGTTATAGAAGTTTCTTTGATATGGGAAAACAGTGTGATGACAGAATATTTTTTGGTGCAGTAGATGGACAAATTCAATATTATTTTATTTTGGATGAAAATGTTAAAAAAGTAGTAAAACAGTATTCAAATTTAACTGGTAAGATGGAATTACCACCAATGTGGAGCTTAGGGTATCAGCAGAACAGATTTAGTTACATGTCATGTGATGAAATTAGAGAAGTAGTTAGAAATTTTGAAGAAAGAAATATACCACTTGATGTAATTTATTTTGATATAGATTACATGGATGGGTTTAGAGTTATGACATTTAAAAGCCCAGAGTTTGATGAAGCACAAAAGCTTATAGCAGAACTTAAACAAAAAGGAATTAAGACAATAACAATTTTGGACCCCGGGGTTAAAGTAGATGAGGAATACGGTGTATATCAAAGAGGAATAAAGGGAAATCATTTTACAAAGCAAAGTGATGGAAATTTATTTGTTGGAGCTGTATGGCCTAATGATAGTGCTTTCCCAGATTTTGCAAACAAAGATTGTAGAGAGTGGTGGAAAGAAGAACTTAAAGGGTTTGTAGATAAGTACGATATTGATGGAATTTGGAATGATATGAATGAACCATGTGTGTTCAATAATGATCACAAAACAATGTTAGAAACCTGTCTTCATAATAGTGATGATGGTGTTTTAGAACATGCAGAGTTTCACAATAGGTATGGAATGGAAATGAGTAGATGTTCAATGGAAGCACAAGATGAACTTCATCCTGAAAAAAGAGGATTCTCAATGACTAGAGCAACTTATGCAGGAGGTCAAAGATATTCTTCAGTTTGGACAGGAGACAATATGAGTTTGTGGAGTCAACTTAGAATGTCACTTCCAATGAATTGTAATCTTGGGGTAAGTGGATTTTCATTTGTAGGAAATGATGTTGGTGGTTTTGGTTTTGATACAACAGAAGAGTTATTTATAAGATGGATGCAGGTTGGAACATTCCTTCCTATATTCAGAAATCATTCAAATATGTATACAAGAAGACAAGAACCTTGGGCATTTGGTAAGAATGTAGAAAAAATAGCTAAAAGAGCAATAGAGCTTAGATATGAACTTTTACCTTACATTTATAATGAGTTCTATAAATCACATAAAAAGGGTATTCCAGTATTTAGACCAATGGTTATGGAGTTCCAAGAAGACAAAAATGTACATGATCTAAAAGAACAATTTATGTTTGGAAGTAGTATTTTAGTTGCACCAGTAGTACACGAGGGAGAGAGAGAAAAAGTTGTTTATCTTCCAAAGGGAAGTTGGTACAGATATGAGACTGGTGAGAAATTTGAGGGTGAAAGAAGATATAAAATGCCTTGTGGAATTGATGAAATTTTATTCTTTGTGAAGGAGCATAGTATTATTCCAACTTACAGAGAAAAGTATATGAATGTTGAAGAAGTTCCTGATACATTCACATATAGAGTTTATGGTTCAAAGGCAAAATTACTTCATTATTATGATGATGGTAACACAAATGGTTATAAAAATGGTGAATATAACTTAGTTTCAATATGTTTTGAAAATAAAGATGAAACTATCAAGTATTTAAATAAAGGTGTAAAAGAAAAAAATATTGAATTTAAAATAATACTTTAAATAAAAAATGGGGGAATTAATGATGATAGCTTGTTTAGATATAGGAGGAACATCTATAAAGGTGGCTCTTTCAGATAGAGAAGGAAATTTAATTGAAAAAGGACATGTAGCAGTAGCAGAGAGTTTTGAAGAGTTAATGGGGAATATAGTTACTTGGGTTAACTCAATGAAAGAAAAATATGAAATTGAGGGAGTGGCAATAAGTTCTCCTGGTGCAGTAGATTCAGTTACTGGAATTGTTGGAGGTGCTAGTGCAGTTCCTTGCATACATGGACCAAATTGGAGAGATGAAATAAGAAATAGACTTGGGCTTGAAATTGGAATTGAAAATGATGCTAACTGTGCAGCTCTTGCAGAAGCATTTTCTGGTTCGGCTAAAAATGTTGAAGAAATGATGTTCCTTGTGTGTGGTACAGGAATTGGAGGCGCTATAGTTAAAAATGGAAAAATTCATCATGGGAAGCATTTACATGGTGGTGAGTTTGGATACATGTTAATGGAAGAAAGAGATGGAAGATTTTATAACTTTAGTGAATATGCTTCAACAATGTCATTTGTAAGAAAGGTTAGAGCTCATTATAATGATGATTCATGGGATGGGGTTAAAGTTTTTGAAGAGGCTGAAAAAGGAAACGAAGTTTGCATAAGTGCAATTGATACATTCTACAAAAACTTAGCAATTGGAATCTTTAATTTACAGTATGTTTATGACCCAGAGATGATTCTTCTTGGAGGAGCTATAAGTGAAAGAGAAGATTTTGTGGAAAGAATAAATGAAAAGCTTGATGAAATATTAAAAATAGTTGAGATAGCAAAAGTTAAACCTAATGTGGTTACTTGCACTCATAAAAAAGATGCTAACTTAGTTGGAGCTTTAGCAAATTTCTTAAAAGGTGGTAATTAAAATGGAAAAGTTATATGTAGGGGTAGATCTTGGAGGAACTAAAATTTATACAGCTCTTGCAAATGTAAATGGAGAAATTTTAAGAGAGATTGTAATGCCAACAGAGGCTGATAAGGGAACAGAGCAAATTATAGATAAAATAAAAGAAAGTATTAGATATGTATCTGAAGAGGTTACTTTAAAAGAGGTTAAGGCTATAGGGATTGGTTCACCAGGACCACTTAAAGTTAAAGATGGAATTATAGCAGAACCACCAAACTTACCAATCAGAAATTATAATATAGTTGAAGATATGGAAAATGAGTTTGGAGTTAAGGTTTATTTAGATAATGATGCAAATGCAGCAACGCTTGCAGAATATACTTTTGGACAAGGTGTAGGGACTGAAAATATGGTGTTTATTACATCAAGCACAGGTGTTGGTGGAGGAGCAATCCTTAATGGAAGACTTTATAGAGGAAGTACATCAAATGCCGTAGAACTTGGACATACAACAGTTAAATATGATGGTAGAAGTTGTGGATGTGGAAATAGAGGGTGTGTTGAAAGTCTAGCTTCAGGAACTGCAATAAAATTAATTGCAGATGAGAGAATGGATGAAGAAACATCACTTAATAAATATGAGGTAATTACTGCAAAGGAAGTTTTTGATGAAGCTGAAAATGGAGATATTCTTTCAAAATCAATAGTTAGAGAGTGTGTTGGATATCTTGGTTTAGCAGTTGCGAATGCAGCAAATACTTTTGATCCAGATATGATAGTTCTAGGTGGTGGAGTTTTAAAATCAGGAGATATTATATTTGACATAATTGAAGAAGAGATGCAAGAAAGATGTTTAAATACAATCAGAGAAAATTGTAAGGTTAAACCTGCAAAGCTTGGTGGAAAAGCAGGAGTGCTTGGAGCAGTAGCACTTGCGATTGTGGAGAGTAATTAATTAGGGGTGAATAAACTATGGAAGAATGTTATGAGCAATTTCTAACAAGGGACTATGGAAGTAAGCAAGAATACTTGAATGGGACAGCAAATGGGCTTTTGTTTTTAGCAGCAGTTATGACTTTTGGATTAAGAAGTATACCAATGGCAGCTATAACAGCATTAAGCTATATAGGATTAGTTCTTTATATGAGAAATAAGTATATTGAGTATGAGTATGAACTTATATGTGATGAACTTACAGTATCAAAAATCTTCAATAAAAGAAGAAGAAAGAAAATTGTAAATATAGAATTGAAAAACATGATTGAAGTAGATAAGAATGCAAATCATAAAATTAAAGATTTATATATAGATGCAAAAGGTTTAGAAAAGAAAATTATATATGTTAAAGAAAATAACCAAATAAAAGGTTATAGAATTGCATTAGATAAAAAACTATTAGCTAAATGTAAAAGAGTAAATCCAAGAATGTTTAGTGACTTTAAAAATTAAGGGGGATAAAGATTATGGCAAAGGTAGTATTAAATAATATAGACAAAATATATGATGGTGGTGTTAAAGCAGTAGATAACTTTAACTTAGAAATTAAGGATAGAGAATTTATAGTTTTAGTTGGACCATCAGGGTGTGGTAAGTCTACAACACTTAGAATGATAGCAGGACTTGAAGAAATTTCAGGTGGGGAGTTATTTATAGGAGATAACCTTGTAAATGATGTTGCACCAAAGGATAGAGATATTGCAATGGTATTCCAAAACTATGCTTTATATCCTCACATGACTGTATATGATAATATGGCATTTGGATTAAAACTTAGAAAAACTCCAAAAGATGAAATTGATAAAAAAGTTAGAGAAGCAGCTAAAATTCTTGATATGGAGCATTTACTTGAAAGAAAGCCGAAAGCTTTATCAGGAGGGCAAAGACAAAGGGTTGCTATGGGAAGAGCTATAGTTAGACATCCACAAGTTTTCTTAATGGATGAGCCTTTATCAAACCTTGATGCAAAGCTTAGAGTTCAAATGAGAACAGAAATAGCAAAACTTTATAATAAACTTCAAACAACATTTATATATGTTACTCATGACCAAACTGAGGCTATGACTCTTGGAACAAGAATTGTTGTAATGAAGGATGGGATAATTCAACAAGTTGCAAGTCCAAAAGAGATATATGAAAAGCCAGCAAATATGTTCGTTGCTAGTTTCATAGGAAGTCCTCAAATGAATAACTTATATGGAACAACAAGAGAAGTTAATGGTAAGGTAATGCTTAAAGTTTTAGATCAAGAAATTGAACTTCCAAAAGCAAAAGCAGATATAATTAAAGAAACAAAACATGCAAATGCTAATGTAATTATAGGAATAAGACCAGAAGCTATAAGCTGTAAAGAAGAAGATTTAAAGAAAGACGGAGCTGTAATCTTCAAAAGTAAACTTGATGTTTCAGAGAACCTTGGAGCAGAAAAATTCCTTTACATGCAAGTTGAAGGTAGAACAATGGTAGTTAAAACTAACTCACCAGAAGAGTTCAAGCCAGGACAAGAAATAAGATTTGTGATGAATTTTGATAAATTACACATGTTTGATAAAGAAGAGCAATACACAGTATTCTAAAAAATTAAAACTATTCAAAAGAAAATTTCTAA
>JBOGAY010000365.1:0-2020 GCA_051655925.1 Sarcina sp.
AATAAAGTATCATCTACAAACATAATAAAGTATCATCTACAAACATAATATGAAATGATACTTATTTTGTAATTTTCATATCTTTATTTAGTATATACATCTGTATGATAACTTGGATAATCCTATAATTACCTGTTGAAATACTTGGATATATTGATTTTTTATCAACTAACTAAAGACTTATTACAAAATTTATTCTTAGTTTTACTTTCTTTAGCTTTAAATTGAAATGACTACTGTTTAACTATAAAATAGACCTTATTTTTTTACTATTATTTAACACCTTGGCTTATCTATCTGAAATTTACTTTCTAAATTATATAGTAAGCTGATGTTATTAACCTCTCATAGAATAGTACCTTTTAGAAAAACTTAGAATTTTATATCTAATTCCTCTAACTACTAATTTTATAGCTTTTAAATCATTTTAATTTCACTAAATCTATTAGTTGATACAACTTTGCTTAAGAAAACTTTTAATACTTTTAATATTTTATATTATCAGCACTAAATATAAACTTGTCATAAATGAACTAATCTACTACCAATAGCTAATCTTTTGTAAATAATACTTTTCAAACTTTAATTTTCTATCACCCAAGATTTCCAACTAAATTTTGTTATATATAATCCAAATGAACTATCATTAATATTATATAAATTTAAAGTAGTACCTACTAAAAATTCTCTATCTATACTCTTTTTAATAACTTTGTATTTTCCAGAATAATCCCTAGAAGTTATCCTCTATTTAGTATCAATTTTATTTTGAATACTTTATATACTAATTCTTACATATTTCTTGCAATTACTTAGCTTTTTCTACTAAGAAATATTTATATACTTCAAACATCAGTAAAATTCTTACCAACCAAGCTAATCCTAATACCTTTGCTATACTTAAACTAATTAATTTACTAGATCTATGTTATACAATTAAATATACAAACTAGGCAAAATTAATTTCAACTGCTTGTCCTATAATTTCTATTTATTATCCTTTCAAATACTAATTATTACAAATTGTAACCTTTTTCTTCACTTCCTTTAACCTTCATGCAACAGATTATTACTTAATCCATAAGCTAATTTCTTATCTGCCAAGATTCTACTTTTAGTTTTAGTTGTACATAAATGAATAATTAATTTGCATTAATTAAAATTAAATTTAGTTCCAAACAAAAGCTGTCTATTAGTGTTTTCTTTTATTGCTTCTAATGCTCCATACATCAAATATTTTGGTTCTCTTTATCAAAAATTGTCTCATTTTTAGTTTTTTCACTATCTATTGTAACATAAATCTCACTACTATTTCTTGTCTTTTTTATTTTTTTTATTCTTTTTTTTAAATCCAAAAGCACCTGCTATTATTGCCACTACTAATGAAGCTAAACCTACTAATGTCTCTAACACTCCTGGATTATCTACAACACTTGAAATACCTGTATTAGGTAACTGTGTAATAGTTGTAGTATTGTGAGTTTTATTTACTATTTGATAAATAACTGGATTATTAATATTATCTGTATTCATTGGATTTGTCTCTACTACTTTACTGCTATTATTATCTTGAGCATCAACATCTCCTTTATAAGTTGTTTCTACATTATTTTCATTCACTATTGTAGTATCTTCTGTAATTACTTTATTAGACTCCTGTTCCTTTATTGTATCCTGACCATTCACTGTTGGTAATGGTATTGTTGGTTTTTTCGGTTTCGCTACCACTGTTACTTTTACTATTTTTGAACTTGTTTCTCCATTTTCATTTGTTGCTGTTATTGTTACTGGGTAAGTTCCTACTTTATTTGCATTTACTTCTCCTGTATAAGTAACTTTAACATTTTCTCCATTTACTGTAGCGCTTCCTCCTGTCATTGTATTATCATAATTTGATCCTACTGTGATTGTTACATCATGACCACTTACTACTGGTAATGGTATTGTTGGTTTTTCCGGTTTCGCTACCACTGTTACTTTTACTGTTTTTGAACTTGTTTCTCCATTTTCATTTGTTGCT
>JBOGAY010000366.1:0-4726 GCA_051655925.1 Sarcina sp.
TTCCAAAAAAATAAACAGTGATTAAAGCGGCTTAGTTTTATAGTCTATTTTTATACAACCTTATTTTATTTGCTTTAAATTTCAGTTAATTATTAGATTTGATTAATAAAAATTAGTTTAAATAATTTTTTCTTTTATATTTTATTAATTCTTTTATATTTTCATTCTCTAGTAATTTTTATAATATTAAATATTGTAAATACCTATACCATTTTAACTAAAATTTTAAAAAATAAAAAAATAAAGTCTATAGATGAATTTAAGGGAAAAATGGATAAAGAGAGAATTATTGTTGAATGACAACCTCAAAGAAAACATATAACTTTAGAGGTTAAAGAAGAATTTGCTAGTTCTCAAAAAAGAAAGTTTAGATTATCCAATTTAAATAAAATGTTTAATGATCTAAGACTAACTAAAAAAATTTAGAGTTTAGATTTGAATATACAAAATAAATTGAGTAAGAAAAATAAAATTTTAGCAATTTTAGAAGATATCAAAAAACTATTGAAGACTTGAAACAACTAAGAAAGACTTCAAATAAAAGAGCTGATAGTTTAAACTCTGATCATAAGATGATTATCAGAAAAAGTAGAAACTTTGATAACGTAAATGGAAGCAGCCTGTAAAAGATTTTAAAACACGAATAGATGGGATGGCTAATGATAACTAAAATATACAAAAAAGGATAGGTGGTTTCTATATGTCACTATAATCTGGTTTACAATTACTTCAATTCTGATTTATTATTTTTATTTTAAAAATGTCAGATATATTCAAGAAAAAAATGATTTATTACCTAAAAAATTAATAGTGCTTACTGAATATTAGCAAAAGATCAAAAATTTTGGTATAATAAAGAATCTAAAAAATCTTTTATTCAAGATAACGAATGAATAAAAGATTATAAGTAAAATTTACAGAAGAAAAATAAAAAATGATTAATTGGAGGGCTTATGACACTAAATGAAATTAATCTAATCAAAGAAATTTATAATTTTTTATCAGAAACAAATTTTAATTTGTTAAAAAAAGTCGTTACAGAGATAGAAAATAATCATTTAAAGCTTCCTTTTAAAGTAAGTTTAAAAAAAGAATCTTTTTTTAAATTTTTAAGTAGTATTTTTATAGGAGTTTATGGGTATCCTTTTGGATTATTGTATTATAAAGCTGAAAAAGATGAGAAGAAAAGGCAATTATTAGCTCAAAAAAATAAATTAAAAAATCAAATTTATCAAACCTTGAAAAAAACATCAAATGAAGATGTTAAAAAGATTTTAACAATCTTTTTAACATCTTTGTAAATATACTTTTCTCGTTAAAAACTTTATTTTAGTCGACTAAGCCAATAGTTTTAGACAAATATTTGAAATAAAAAAACTATCTTAGAAGAAAGTATCTTTAAAGTGCCCAATCTGAAAATAATCTGTTTAAACGTTTAAAATTTAATAGCTAAGAAGTTAATTTACACAAAATTATTTGTACTCCCTAACTTTTATCAATTAATACCTAAAAAAACTACTTTCATCAAATATATTTTTAGAATGATATTCACCAAAAGTTGGAATTAGTGATACTCCATATATAATAGAAAAAATTTGTTTTCTCTAAAAATGCCATTTGAAAAGCTGTTATATTACTGTATCCACTAAGAATTTTTTATTTTATCAAAATCTAAATTCGAAAGTAAATTAGCACTATTATACCCTCCAATAACAAGCATTAAAATATCAATATCTTCATCTAAAATTAAATCTATTAATTCATTAACTCTCTCTTTTACATTAAATCCCAGTTCTAACAACCTAGATTTAGCATATTTATATTTTGAAGCAAATAAAATATGAGCACGACTTGATAGAGCAAAAATTCCTATTGTCATTTTTTTCATTAATCTTCAGCTTATATTTATACAGAATAATAAACCATCTTGAAAAAAATATCTTTTCCAGTTAAGGTGTTTTTTATATAAATATTTTCAATTTTAAATCCATTTTTTTGATAACATTTAATAGCTCGTCTATTAAATGAACGAACCTCTAATACAATTTTTGTTATATCTGGGTATTTAATTTTACTTTGATTTTTAATCGCATTCATCAATTCATTACCTAAACCCTTACCACATAAAGATGGATTTAAAGCTAAACTCACTAAAATAAACTCTCTCATATTATGAAGCCTAAAATTACCAATTAAAATATTTAAAGTATTGTACAAACCAAAATATTCTATTGCTCTTATATTATCAATTGTAATAGCCCATTTTTGTTCACACATCGTCTCCCAAGAGGGATAGTTATAAACTGAATATTCTCCTAAATATTTCCAAAAACTAATCTCTTTAGCTTCAATTTCTGAAATGTTTCTTATAATCATATACCACCTTGGATTTTCAATATTTTTTGTATGAATTTTGTTTTCCCATTACAATAACTTTCACTGTCTCTTTCAAATTTTTTTGCTAACTCTTTTTTTAGCTTCATATAGTTATCTCTAGCTTCAAAATTACTTCTCAAATAATCTCTAAATAAAATATGTTCTTTATAACCGATTCCATCTTTCGGACATACATACAAGTGATATTTTATATCTTCATCATATATTCTTTGAAATGCATATCTATCTTTAACTCCTAAATCGCCTTGATAAATATAATCTTTTTGTTCAAGCTCATGAATTATCTTAGGAAGATCTTTAGTACTTTCAATAACTATATCAATATCTATAATCGGTTTTGCTGAGAGACCATCAATAGAAGTGGATCCAACATGTTGAATTTCTAAAATAAAATCGCCTATATAGTTATTAATCATTAATTTTAAAGTTTCAAACTGTTTTTCCCAATTAGAATCATATTCTTCAATAATTACAATATCTGTTTTTTTTACCACAATCCAATCTCCTTAAATTATTTTTCCACTCCCATAATATCCTCTGAGTATGAAATACCATTAATATGAAAATATTTAGAAATTTCTTCTTCTATTTTAAATCCAAATTTTTCATATAACTTAATAGCTTGATTATTATCTGATCTTACTTCTAATTCTAGTTTAGTTAATTCTTTGTCACCATTGAAATGCTCTATTTTTAAGTCTTTTTCTTTGCATATAACGAATTCCAAGAACTCCAATTGGAATATCTTCAAAAAGTAGATAAACATCCTATTTAGATTATCGTTTATCAAATTTTCAACACTCTCTTTTGAAAATCTCTCCTCCAATCTTTCGACTGAATCTAATGCTAGAAATTTTGTTTCATATGAGAAGTAGAATATCAAATTATAAATTATTTAAGTATCTTTGTCTGCGGCTAATTGAACTCAAATTTTTCTCATTTTTCCTCCTACTTTATTTTTTGATGAATAGTATTTTTAAATTATATTAAAATTAATCGAATCTCTTTATAGATCTCATTATTACTCCCATATTCAAAATATTCTTTTTCAATAAAACCTAAATCTTTGTATAGGTTAAATGCTATAGAATTATTAATTTCAACACTGGTATAAAGATTTTGATTACTATATTTATTTTTAAAAAATTTTATAAACACTTTTAAAGCCTCTTTTCCAATTCCTTGATTTTGAAATTTATAATCAATCATAAATCTACTCATAGACCATCCACCAATACTTAAATCATAATCATATAAAATGAACCCTACCATCGTATCATCATTGTAAACACCTAAAGAGTAAAAATCATCTTCATATGCATTTTGTACCAAAGATAATAAATTAGATGAGATATATCTTTCTTGCTCTGAAGTTAACTTCAAATTAATACATTCTTTATAATTATTTTTGTCAATTTTTTTTAGATATATATTCACATTACCTCCTATTACATAATTTAATTAAGATTTTTTAACAATCTCATATCATCAATATATAGTGAAATATCTTGCAAAAAATATTTATTTAGCTCCTTTCTATATTCTTTATCAAATAATTCTAATATCTTATCATAAGAATTTGAGTTATCCATTACTGGGATAATTGGTATTATAAAATCAAAAAATTTAATTCTATCTTTTAATATAAAAATATCATCTTTCAATAGATATAAAAATTTTATATTATTTTTCATCTCCTCTCCTTTTTTTATAAGTTATTTGATAACTTTTGGAAACTTTGGATTACTTATTCCTACTAAAATATATCCTTCATCTAAATACCCTTGAATCATTTCTAAGGTCTTTTCTAAGGTCATATAATTTTCTTCTATTATAGTTCCTATTACAAATCCTGCTAATACATCACAAGCTAAATATCTATTATCATTTAATTTTAAAAAATATAGTTTTGAGTATGTTTTCTTTTTAGCCTTTTCTCCAGTTATTTCGAAAATATATTGTTCTTTCATTTCTAATAATTTTTGTCTTACTTCTTCTTTTGTCATTTTTGATTCTCCTTTCTCTTACCTTTGTTATCTTATGTTTTAAGTATATAATAATTCTATAGCTTTGACAATATAAAAAGACTACAATACATAGCCTTTTCAATCGTTTTTATATATTTTTATAATCCATAAACTCTTTTTTGTAAATTTTCAAAACTCATATCTGTAACATTATGAATTTTATAAGTAATAAATCCATTCTCTATAAAAAGAATTATTCCTTTTTTATAAAAAATATTCTAAATTAATATAATTTTCTATTGTAGATTTTAATTTTTTTGAGGCTTCTTTAAATTTTTGTATAAACTCTAAAAAATTAGAGT
>JBOGAY010000367.1:0-9113 GCA_051655925.1 Sarcina sp.
TTTGCTAAAATATCTTCTTCATCTTTATACTTTAAACTTGCTGGTCCTGTTATTCCTGGTCTTACTGATAAAAATATTTCTTTATCATTTTTATTTAATGTTTCTACTAAGCTTTTAACATCTGGTCTTGGTCCTACAAAACTCATTTCACCTTTTAGAACATTCATAAGTTGTGGAAGTTCATCTATTTTAGTTTTCCTAAAAAATCTGCCAAGCTTAGTTATTCTAGGATCATTATTAGTTGTTACTGTAGTATCAAATTTCACTTTTGAACTCATTGATTTTATTTTTAAAATCTTAAACTCTTTACCATTCATTCCTACTCTTGTTTGAGTGAAAAATCCTGATTCTCCATAGCAAATTTTAACTAGTAACGCACTTATAATAACTACTGGTGCTGTTATAACAACTCCTATAAATGAAACTACAATGTCAAATGTTCTTTTTAAAAATCTATTTAAAGTATCATTTTTTCCTAAAGATATTTTTTCTTTTTGTTCTATACTCATACTTTCACCATTATCTATAAAATCTTATAGAAATAATCCTTTTATAAGTCTTATAACTTCTTCTTGCTCTTCAACAGTCATCTTTGTATCACTTGGAAGACATAATCCTCTTTCAAATATCATTTCACTTGCTGAAACTTCATTTTGGTTTTGTCCTTCTCCATTATGATTAAAGAATTCAAACTCTTCATAATAAGGTTGCATATGCATTGGCTTCCATATATGTCTAGCTTCTATATTTTCTTTTTCTAACGCTTCAATAATATTTGTTGGTTTAACCTTACTTTCTTCATTAATTATCATTGCTGATAACCAGTAGTTTGGCTCTCCAAATTCATTTATTTTCGGCATTTGAATTTCTTTTATATCTTTAAAAGCTTCTTTATAAGTTTCAAAGATTTCTTTTTTCTTTGCTACTCTATCGTTTAGAACTAACATTTGTCCTCTACCAATTCCAGCAACGATATTACTCATTCTGTAGTTGTATCCTAGTTCTGTATGATGGTAGTAAGCTCTGTTATCTCTTGATTGAGTTGACCAGAATCTAGCTTTTGCTATTTTTTCTACATCATTTGAAACTAACATTCCACCACCTGAAGTTGTGATAATTTTATTTCCATTAAATGAGTAGATTCCAAACTTACCAAAGCTTCCTGTTTGTTTTCCTTTATATGTAGCTCCAAGTGATTCCGCTGCATCTTCAATAATTATTGCTCCATGCTTTTCGCAAAGTTTCATTATTGGATCCATATCACATGATTGACCATAAAGATGAACTACTATAACCGCTTTAACTTTTTGTCCTTTTTCTTCATAGAACTTAAAAGCTTTTTCTAATGCTTTTACACTCATGTTATAACTTTCTGGCTCTGAATCTATAAATACTGGATTTGCTTTTTCATACATTATTGGATTACAACTTGCTGCAAAAGTTAAACTTGAACAGAAAACTATATCACCTTCTTTAACATCTATTGCTTTAAGTGCAAGATGTATAGCTGATGTTCCTGAAACTAATGCTGCTGCATCTTTTACTCCAACATAACTTGCAACTGTTTTTTCAAACTCATTTACGTTTGGCCCTAGAGGTGCAACCCAGTTTGTATCAAAAGCTTCTTTTACAAAACTTTCTTCTTTTCCTCCCATGTGAGGAGATGATAAATAAATTCTCTTTTTCACTTTTATTTCCCCTTAAAACACTTATTTAATCTTACCCATTAAACATTAGGATAGTATTTCCAAGTAATTAAAACTCTGTGCAATTATTGAAAATACTATTTGTATATTCCTAACGTTTTGTAAAGTTTGTTGTCGTTATATAAAATTTGACTCTTTAGGCTCCTCGCCTCTTCGCAACCCCGGGGTAGTGTGCCACAACCCCCGGGTTGCTAGAAACTCTTATTGAAAATGAAATTGCTTCTAGTATTAGATTTTAGTGGCTGCAACTTCATTTAATTCACTTTCTTTTTTGTAACCCGACTCACCTTCGTTCGCTGGGTGCTTTAAAGATACAGAATCAGAGATTCTGGCTTTAAATGCATAAGTCGGTACAAGTTCATGAAGTTTTTCCCTTAATGCTTCATCACCTTGTTCTTGACCTATTTTTATAAGTTCATAGAAGTTATTTTTTAATTCTTCTACGTCAAATTCTGATGGTTTTGCTATGAAGATTTTTTCGTGAACTGTTTGTGTTAGTCCTTCTTCATCCATTAGAAGCTCTTCATAAAGTTTTTCTCCTGGGCGAAGTCCCACTTCTTTGATTTTTATATCTTTGTGTGGTTCAAATCCTGATAATTTTATTAGATTTTCTGCTAGGTCATATATTTTAACTGGTTCTCCCATATCAAGTACAAAGATTTCTCCACCTTTTGCAAATCCTCCTGCTTGAAGTACAAGTTGAACTGCTTCTGGGATTAGCATGAAGTATCTTGTGATGTCTTTGTGTGTTAATGTTACTGGGCCACCTTTTTCTATTTGTTTTTTGAATAGTGGTATTACCGATCCATTACTTCCTAGGACATTTCCAAATCTAACTGCTACGAATTCTGATTTTTGCTTTTCATCAATCGCTTTTTTGTGCATTCCTTGAATTATCATTTCACAGTATCTTTTTGTAGCTCCCATTACATTTGTTGGATTTACTGCTTTATCTGTTGAGATAAGAACAAATCTTTCTACTTTATACTTATAGGCAAGGTCTGCTGTATTGTATGTACCTTTGATATTGTTTTTGATTGCTTCAAGTGGTGAAAACTCCATAAGTGGTACGTGTTTATGAGCTGCTGCATGGAATACAACTTGTGGTTTGTAATCTTTAAAGATTTTATCCATTCTCCATCTTTCTCTTACAGATGCTATGATTGCATGTTGTTTAAGTTCTGGGTATTTCATTCTAAGCTCGTTTTGAATTTCATAAGCATTATTTTCATAGATATCTACTATTAATAAAAGCTGAGGTTTGTATCTTGCTATTTGTCTGCATAGTTCTGACCCAATAGAGCCTCCTCCACCAGTTACCATAACAACTTTTCCTTCTATATATTCTTTTATCCCTGTTTTATCTAGCTTGATTTCATCTCGCCCAAGTAGATCGTGTAGGTCTACGTTTCTCATTGCTTTTACACCATGAACTTTTTCATTGCTACCTTCTATGACTTCATTCATACCTGGTATGATTTTTACTTTCTTGTTTGTTTTGTTGCATATTTTTATGATTTCTTTTTTATTTTTTGAATCAAGACTTGCTATTGCTATAAGAATCATATCTATTTCTTCTTTTTCAACAACTTCTTGTATTCTGTTTCTACCACCGTAGACTTTTAATCCTCTTAGGAATGTATTAGCTTTGTTTATGTCATCATCTATTACTGCTACTGGTTTTAGGTTGTTTGATGGATCTTTTATCATTTCATCTATTACTAAAGTTCCACAAAGCCCTCCACCTATAACAAGAACTCTTTCACTTGTTTTATCAAGGAAGATTGTTCCGTATAGAATGATTCTTCTAATAATTCTGTATGATAATCTAACACTTATAACTGCTACTCCTATTAGAACTCCTGATAGGATTGTTAGTATTATTGGTATGTTTGTTCCTGCAATGTTTGAGTATATAAGGTTTAAAGTCATTCCTAGGATAATTGATATTGCTGCTCTTAGGAATTCTTCAAATCCTGCTATTCTCCAAAGACTTCTATACATTCTAAGAAAAGCCATAGGTATAATGTAGAGTGCTATTATAATAGATAGATGTTTTGTAAAGACTAAGTTGTAACTTGTTCCTTCTACTATTCCATCAAATCTAGCATAAAAACTAAATAAGTATGCTAGAAAGATTATAATCATATCTACAAAAAGTAAGATTACTGTTCTTAGTTTTTTTCCACTTCCCATGTTTAACCTCTTTTCTAATTTCGACATTATTTCCCAAGAAATAATCGTTTGTTTTATTATCTTTTAAAGAAAGAAAAAATCCCTTTCTTTTTCTTCTCTCTTCTCTCAATTCTTTTTCCTGTGAATCTTACTTCTTCATCATTTAATAGTTTTTCTGCATTTTCTATAGATGTCTTTATGAAATCTTTGTTTATTTCTTTTATTTGCTGTGCAAATTGATTTATATCCGTATTTCTTTGACCATTGCTGTGTGCATCTGAGCCAATGAAACTGTATATGTTTTGTTCTAGGTATAGTTTTGCAAGTTTTTGACTTGCTTTTCCTAGAACGCCTTCGATGCTACCAGCGTTTAACTGGAATAGGCATCCTTCGTCTATAAATTTATTGATTTTGCTTGGGTGTTTTTGAAAGTCAATATATCTTTCTGGGTGTGCTATAACTGGAACAATTCCTTTGATACTAAGTTCATATATGATGTCTAAAACTGAGTCTTGAATTTCTGCAAGGTCTAGTTCTAGGAGCATGTATTTTGTATCATTTATACAGCCTATTTCTTCTGATTCTAGATCTTCTAATAAACTGTTTGTTACGTAGATTTCTTGCCCGTGGTATAGCTCTATATCAATTTCATTTTCTTTTGCAATATCTTTAATTTGCTTTGTAAGATTTTTCACTTCATTTAAAGGTGTCATGTATTTTCCTCTAAAGTAGTGTGGCGTTAAGACTATCTTTTTTGTTCCACTCTCTTTTGCTCTTTTAAGCATTTGAAGAGTTGTGTTTTCATCTTTTGCTCCATCATCAATCATTGGAATTATATGTGAGTGTAAATCTATCATATTTTTAACTCCTTTGACTGCTTTTACTTGTCATTACCGTAGTAATAATAGTACTGGTTTTTACTATCTTTAGTATCAATAGCGTTTAATACTGTTCCAACTATTTGAACTTTTACTTTGTCTAGTTGGTTTTTAGCTTGGAGTATTTGTTCTTTTTTTGCTACTCCTGATTTAACAACAAAGATTGCTCCATCTGCTTTTGTTCCAAGTATTTGAGCATCTGTAACTGCAAGAACTGGTGGAGCATCAAGGATTATATAATCATAGTGTTCCTTTAGTTCATTTAGCAGTCTTTGCATGTTACTTGATCCTAGCATTTCTGATGGATTTGGTGGTATTTTACCTGATGTTAGTATATCTAGATGTCCACTATAAGCTTGTACAGTTTCTAAAAGTTTTACTTTTCCAAGAATAACTTCTGTGAGACCTTTTGTATTTGAAAGCTTAAACTTTTTATGTATGCTTGGTTTTCTTAAATCACAATCTATTAAGAGTACATTTTTGCTGTCCATTCCAAGTGATATTGCAAGGTTTCCAGCTGTTGTTGATTTCCCTTCTCTTGGTTGACTACTTGTGACTACAATAGTTTGTAGACTTTTATCATAAGAAGAGTACTGAATGTTTGTTCTTAATGTTTTGTATGCTTCTGCTGCTACTGATTTTGGTTGTTTTTCTACTATAAACATAAAATCCCCTCCTACTTAATATCCATTTCTGGAATTGTTCCTATAACTGGTAAGTCTAATAATCTTTCTAGTTCATCTTTGCTTCTTACTGTGTTATCCATATATTCAAGAAGGAATGCAATACCTACTGCGATCATCATTCCAAGCATAAATCCTATGATAGTGTTTAAGACCTTGTTTGGACTTACTGGACTTTCAGGTGCTTGTGCTTTTTCTATGATTTGAACATTTCCATTTGGTATAAGTTCTTCTGAACTATCTATAAATACATTTGTTATAGAATTAAGTACTGGTAAAATTTCTGATTTATCTGTTGTTGTGTATTTAACTTCCATTATCTGTGTATCTGCACTTGGTGATACTGTAAGTCCTCCTAAAACTCTGTTTACATTGTTTTGTGAGTCAGACTGTTGTATGTTTTTAAGTGCTTGTCCTACTGAATCTTTAGTTTGTATCACTTGTGCGTATGTTTTCATAAGTTTTTGATACATTGCTATATCATTATTATCATAATTAGAGTTTGTTCCTTTACTCTCTTCTTTTCCTATAAATACTTTTACCTTAGCTTCATACTTTGGTTTAATTACAAAAAAACTAATCGCTGCTGCTGCAAGAGTAAAAGCTACTGTAACACTTAGAATCATTATCCATCTTTTTTTAAGAGCATAGATAATGTCTTCTATTCTTATAACTTCTTCGTTCATGTCCCCTCCAAAAATTATTACAAAATTATTTATTATTAATATTTGATTACACGTCATTATAACATCACAAATTTTATAACAAAATAGTAACAAATAGACACTATTCGACAAAATAATCATGTTTTCGTTTATAATTTATATGTTTTTATTAATAATATAAAAATTCATACTAATTTGTAAATTTGTAAAGGGTTTTGTTTATATAGCGGTTTCATTTTTGGATTTTTATTACTTTTTTTATTTATCTGTCTTGATTTAAACTTGAAAGTTTCGTTGTTTTTTCCCAAAAAATATTTTTAACTTTTTATTAACTCAAGCTTTGTTTGTATTTTTTATTTAAGTTATTTGCATTTTTGTTTTTATTTTTTCTTATTTGTTTTTTGAGTTTTTTGTTTTTTTATTTTTTGAGATTTTAACTTTCTATTAACTAAATTTTGTATTATTTAAATACTTACATAAAAATAAGGTAGCAGGAATCATTCCCATCACCTTATAAAAATCTATTTATATTTATTTTGCTTATATAAAACTACCACACCTATTAATATTGCTAAAACATCAAAACTCTCAAACATTTCATGTTTTTTTAAGTTCCATAAAAGTATTATTCCAATGATAACTACTAATAAACTATATATTAAAATATCTTTATTGTTATTCTTCTTTCTTATCTGCAATTGAACCTTTTCTATCAAAACCTCTTTACTAAATATCCAAGGTTGACTCTGCCATTTTTTAATATCTTCCAATACTTTTTCTTTCTCTTCTAGGCTCTTATCTTTTTGTGAACCTTCTATTGTAACAATAGTTCCTTGTTCAATTTTTAATTTCTGCCATATCTTTTTCTTAAATACTGCTATATTAAGTACTGCTCTCTCCTTATTATCATCTAAAGATTCAAACTCATAAAAATCATTTATATCAAACTTTAAAGGATTACCCCTCTCTGAAAAATTATCCTGTCTTGTAGTGCTTCTCCTTCTCAAAACATAAAACATAACTGTTGCAATTGTATCATTAACATCAATTTCTATATTCTTATCAGTATTATTATGAATTGCTAACTTAGATGTTCCCATATACCCAGGATCTAAAGTTGTTCCAATATGACTTAATCCTTTATTAGTAAGCTTTACTTTTGAATGATATGTCCCTGCTAATTTATCACTTATATGAATACTCTCTTTAGTTCGAATAAATGCTGTTTTTTGTGGTGGGAAAATTATTTTATTTCCTTTAACAATCAACTTCTTCTTTCCCCCCTCCTCCACAAAAGCACAACTACTTGCAGTTAAATTATAAGAGGCTGGACCTAAATTCTCTTCTTTAAACGGATATATAAAAAGTTCATATCCTAACAATTTCTTTATATCCTTATCACTTAATGTACCACATTTAAAAAGCAAACTGATTCTTGCCCATTTCTTTCTAAGCCAAAATAACATCCTTATCCCCCCTTTGTTTTTTTACAAAAAATTCTTTACATAATTTATTATCACTTTAAAATATACAACTTAACATTCCTATATACTTTAATATAATCTATTTTAGCTATAATATAATTCACTATTACAGAGCTTATTAAACTTAAAATAATATTCAATACTTAGGATAGAAGGGAAGCTCTTGGAATAGATGATAACAGAAGAAACTATGTATCAACCAAATATTTGTTGTATGCTTAGCTAACCTTAATAAAACACTTTTCTCACTCACTATAATTACTAACATAAATATAAAAGCAAATTCTAATGCCATATAAATAAATTGATCTATAATTGGTAAATCAATTTTAAAAATTAATAAAGCTGTTACTACACATAAAATTATATAACTGCTAGCTTTACTAAACTTCAACTTTTCTATCCATTTATCAAATATCCCATATTTAGCAACTAGAACTCCTAAATAAAACATCACTTGTCTACTCAACAATGTACTAAATAAATTTAAAATTATATTTGATATTCCAAGCATTAATGAACCTTTTATAAGCATCATCCCTAAAATATTCACTACTAAAATTACTAATAAACTTTGTTTTAAACTTAACTTTTCAATAAGCTTACATCCTAAAGGATATGTAATAATTAATAAAATATATAAGTTTAAAAACCACCATTCTCCATTATATGAACTGCTTATAGTTAAAAGATTTAATATAAGCTCCTTAAAATTAAATTGATACTTACCTATTAAATGTCCAATTCCAACAAAAATTATAAATATAACTAAATATATTTTATAAAGTCCCTTTACAGTTGTAAGAGCATTCTTCAACTTAAATTCTTTTCCATATTTCTGATACAATCCATATCCGCTTAAAAACAAAAAAATTGATACACAGATTCCCATGAAATATGTTAATAATTGTTCAACCGGTATTCCTGCTATGATAAATAAAGTTTCATAACTTACATTTTCTATCCTATTCGGATGTCCAAATATATGTAAGAATACCATCATAAAAACAGCTAAAACTTTTATAACTTTACTTTTATTTATTGATATACTTTTATCCACATTATCTCCTTTTCTACTTTAAGAGCTTAAAATAATACTCTTAATATAAAACACTAATTTAATTTCACCTTTGATGAAAACTTTTCTTTTATCTTCAAAATAATTGGCTTTATAATTCCTAAAATATATTGGAACTCTTTAGTTTTATAAAATAGAATTATATAAATAACATTTGGAACTATAACACAAATTAATCCCTTAAATACTAAATGTATAAACTCATTTCTTTCGACTAATATATTACATAATCCTGTTGTAAAAAAACCAACACCTAAAGTCAAAACTCCATAGTAAAAATACTTTGAAAAATATTTTTTTACTGACTTATTAAAAACTTTGTTATAAACCAACTTAGATTGTGTCCATAATGGTAAAGCTATTGTACTTATTGTTGTTCCCATAAAAATCCCTGCTAGTCCAAAATATTTTACTAATATAATTGATGCTCCTAAATTTATAACT
>JBOGAY010000368.1:0-29236 GCA_051655925.1 Sarcina sp.
GTAAATATAAAACCCCATGGATTTTCCATAGGGTTTTAATTTAATCTCTATTCAAAAATAACTAGCAAAGTTTATTGCTCCACTCTTCACAATTCCAAACATCTGTTACAACATCTTGATAGAACTCAGGTTCGTGGCATACAAGTAAAACTGAACCTTTATATTCTTTAATTGCTTTCTTTAATTCATCTTTAGCATCTACATCTAAGTGGTTTGTAGGCTCATCTAGGATAAGGATATTTGTTTCTCTGTTTATAAGTTTACAAAGTCTTACCTTAGCTTGTTCTCCTCCACTTAGAACTTCTACTGCACTTTCAATATGTTTTGTCATAAGTCCACACTTAGCAAGTGCTGATCTTACTTCATATTGAGTCCATGAAGGGAACTCTTCCCATATCTCATCTATACAAGTTCTGTAGTTTGCTTCTTTTATTTCTTGCTCGAAGTATCCAATCTCTTGGTAGTATCCAAGTTCAACTTCTCCACTTATAGGTTTTATAAGTCCCATTAAGCTTTTAAGAAGTGTTGATTTTCCAAGTCCATTTGAACCAACTAAAGCTATTTTTTGTCCTCTTTCCATTAATAAGTTAAGAGGTTTTGTAAGTGGCTCATCATACCCTATTACAAGGTCTTTTGTTTCAAATATCATTTTCCCTGTTGTTCTACCTTTTTTAAAGTGGAACTCTGGTTTTGGTTTTTCTTCTGCAAGTTCAATCTTATCCATCTTATCAAGTTTCTTTTGTCTTGATTTAGCCATGTTTGATGTTGCAACTCTAGCTTTATTTCTAGCAACGAAATCTTCAAGTTTTGCAATTTCTTTTTGTTGTCTTTCATAAGCTGCTTCAAGTTGCTTTTTGTTAGCTTCATAGATTCTTTGGAACTCATTATAATCTCCAACATATCTTGTTAGCTCTCTATTTTCAACATGGTAGATTAAGTTTATAACACTATTTAAGAATGGAATATCGTGTGATATAAGGATAAACGCATTATCATAGTTGTTAAGGAATCTTTTTAACCATTCAATATGTTCTTCATCAAGGTAGTTTGTAGGCTCATCAAGAAGAAGAATATCTGGTGTTTCTAAAAGTAACTTAGCTAAAAGTACTTTTGTTCTTTGTCCACCACTTAGGTCTGTAACATCTTTCTCAAGACCTATTCCTGTAAGTCCAAGTCCTGCTGCAACCTCTTCTACTTTTGGGTCTATAACATAGAATCCATTGTTATCTAAAGTATCTTGGATAACTGCTGTTCTCTCAAGAGCTTTATTCATTTCATCTTCATCCATGTCTCCCATTCTTCCATAAAGGTCATTCATCTCTGTTTCCATATCGAATAAATACTGGAAAGCTCCTTTTAGGACATCTCTAATTGTTTGTCCTTTAACAAGTTCTGCGTGCTGGTCCATATAACCAACTCTAACTTTATTACTCCAAGTAACCTTACCTTCATCAGGCATAAGTTTTCCTGTTATTATATTCATAAATGTTGATTTACCTTCACCATTAGCTCCAATTAAACCAACGTGCTCTCCCTTTAAAAGTCTGAAAGAAACATCTTCAAATATAGCTCTGTCTCCAAAACCATGATTCATATTTTGCACATGTAAAACGCTCATTAAAATCCTCCATTTTATTTAAAAATCTATTATAAAATTAACTATATAAGTTTTCCAGCTCCAAAAATAATTGCAGCAAGTATTACTATGTAAATAATATTAACCCATGCAAGGTTTTTATTTTTTCTATTTCTTTTACTCTTAGCTGCTCTAGTTTGTGATCTTTTTCCTACTGATTCCATCTAAATACACCGCCTTCTTATTATTGTCTTTCTATATTATAACGTAAAAAGCAATATTATTTAATCAGAAAATACTAAAAAAGCAGTTAGAATTAACCTTTGAGGCCACCTCTATCTAAAAAAATTAAAAATAAGCCAATTAACTCCCTTACATCTCCCTGTATAAAAAACAAAAAGAAGCAAGTCCTGCTATAACTTACTTCTTTCCTTTTCAAAAGGGGAACCTATATAAACAAACTAGCCAAGAATAGAACCCCTGAAAGAGCTAACACTCCTAATACATTAGCCCAAGGTTTCCAAACTGCTTTATTGAAAAACGCACTCTTTTTTTTAGTGATACTTCCTTTAATAAAATCTTTTTTACAATCTAAAATATCACTCTCATGTAAAATTCCATTTCTTTTAATAACTGTTTGACTCACTCTAAACACAACTCCTAATAAATACTTCTAATAATTCCATTAAATAAATCTTTAAATAATCCGCACAATATTTAGTATATTGTTTTTGAACAATAAGTTTCCTAATATTTTCTTACTTTCTATAAATTTTATTTAACGTAACACAAACTTATACCTAAGCTTTTTCATGTAAACTTTTAACTATATAAATATAATTTTTTCTTAAGAAAAAAGATGTAAATTTGCAAGGAACATTTATTTAACAATGGTAAAAAATACAAATTATAATATATAATTTAAATTAAGTTATTATAATTTACTCTAATTAAGAAATTGCTACGCTTAAGGGGGCTTTAAATATTATGAAAAAACAAAGAAATATTTTGATTATAGGTGGTTGGTCTAGTAGAAAAATATATTTTGAAAAACTTATATCACATCTTGAAAAAGAAAATAATATTTTTTATGTAGACTTCAATAATACAAATAAAGATTTTGATAAAAAACTTATCAAATTTGTTCAGGATAACTCACTTGATAACTTTGAAATAATAGCATGGTCAATGGGTGGACTTGTAACTCTATCAAGTTATGAAACCCTAAAAGATAAAATACATTCAATAACTTTTATCTCTTCTATGGCTAAGTTTTGTAAATCACCAGACTATAAAATTGGATGGAATAAAAGAATTGTTTCTCTTATGATAGATAAACTAAAAGTTAACCCATATGTAGTTTTACAAGATTTTAATAAAGAACTCGCATATAATGAAGATATTTTTCTTTTTGAAAATATAAACATAGATAATTCTACGATTAATAATCTTTCTTTTGGGCTAGAATATTTAATAGAAAGTGATTTTAGAGATAAGTTGTCTACTATTAAATCTAAAGTTTTAATTATCCACGGTGAAAATGATACTATAGCACCAATTGATCATGCTAATTTTATGTTTAACAACTTAACTACAAATAAAAAAATAATTAAATTTAAAGAATGTGCTCATATGCCTTTTATAAGTCATACAGAGACTTGCCATAATTCACTAATCAATCTTTGGAAGGGAGATTTTTAAATTGAAAGATGATATAAAAAAGAACTTCTCTAAAGGTTCAAAAACCTATGATGATAATGCAAATGTCCAAAAAGCTATGATAGACCATTTACTAATGTTACTACCAAAGAAAAATTACATAAAAATTCTTGAAATAGGTTGTGGGACAGGGCTTTTAACATCTAGACTTGCAGAGCTTTATCCTGATGCGAATATTACTGCCTTAGATATTTCAGAAGGAATGCTTGCTACTTGTAAAGCAAATTTAAAGGATTATCAAAACATAGAGTATATCTGTGGTGATATAGAGTATGATTGTCCTATCGAAGAATTTGACTTAATAATCTCAAGTGCAACTTTTCAATGGATTACACATCTTGAAGCACTACTTGAAAATTTAAAATCAAGATTAACTTTTGAGGGGGTACTCTCTTTCGCTACCTTTGCAGAAAATACTTTTAAAGAGCTAGATAAATCACTTAACTATGCCTTTGAAAAAAACAACATAAATACTTTAGTAAAAAGAAACTACTATTCAAAAGAAAACTTATTAAATCTTATGAACAATGTATTCAAAGACTCAGAATTCAACAAAGAATTAGAATATACAAGATACATAGAATATTTTAAAAATGCATTAAAGTTTCTTAAAGCTGTTAAAGCTATAGGGGCTAATACAAGTGATTCTTCTCAATATATAACCCCACAAGTAACAAAAGATTTATTAAATTATTATAATGATAACTACTCATTTAAAGATTGTGATGAAGAGTTTTCAGGATTTGTAAGAGCTTCTTACTATTTAATTTTTGTTATAATTGAAAATTTTTAAAATATTATTTATATAGACCCTCATACTTGTAAAACAAAGTATTTTTTAAACTTATTTATAAAATAAAGACTACCATAAAATGCATTCACTTTTTATGGTAGTCTCTTTAATTTTTATTTAAATTCTGATGTACAATTTAAAATTCCATTTTCATCAATGCCATTAATTTTAACAGTAACGCATCCTGTCATATTTAACGTAATGGGTTCCCATATAATCACTCTTTCACTATCACCAACTACTATTCTAAGTGCTCTTTCATCATCTACCCCTCTAGTTGATATAGCAACTCTTTTATTATCACGCGCTTTAATTTTTTTGATATAACAGCTTCTACTTCCAGATCCCTTATTATAATCAATCTTAATATCAGTAATTTTTTCATCTGTTAAATTTTTTACATCAATAGTTAATATCCCTGGGACTGTCCCACCGAAAAACATAAATTCACCTCTTAAATTTTATATAACAAAATATATTTATCTATATTTTATGATATAAAAGCACCTAAAAGTGAACATATTTCTTACTTTAAAATATTTTTCAAACTTTATTGATTAAGTGCAGCATCCTTAGTTACTCCTACATAAACTCTAGAAATAGCATACCATGTAGCTCTATTTACAATCCCAGTTTGAGGAACATCAAAAATTCCTTGGAAAGTTTTAACTGATGCCTCTGTTTTAGGTCCATAAATTCCATCTTCCTCTAAACTTGCAATTGCAGGGTAATTTTGACCTATTTGATTTAATTGCTTTTGAATTATTAAAACATTTGCACCACTAGTCCAAAGTGTCAATGGATATCCTGGGTATGAATTAGGATAGCCTGCAACTTGTGTTGCTTCAGTAAGATTTATATCATTTCCATAATAATTAGTTAATATTTCATATGGATAATACCCTTGCTGTGCAAGATACTGACTCCCCCATTGACTAAGCCATCCTGGACAAACTGATGTTGTTCCATTACAAAACTCCGCAAGAAGCGGCTCTTTTTGTCCCCATCTTTGAATATAAGTTGAAAAAAGTTGATCAACAATTATATTAATTGAATCATAAGTTGTTCTGCCTGGTACAAAAGCCTGATCATATGCGGTATCATTAGTAATATCAAAATTATATCCTCTTGATGGGTACCACTCTGTATAAACCCTATTCAAAACAAATGAAACTATACAATATATATTTGCACGAAGTGCACTAGCATCCCATGTTGAATAAAGCTCTGAACTTCCAACATTTTTTATATAATCAATAAACGGAACAGTATAATTTTCTGCTGCTGAATTAGTTGGAGAACCTGCATGAACTGTTATAAATTGTGGAACTTCTACATTTTGAAGAACTCTAAAATTCTTATCTTCTTTAACATTTTTATTTCTTTTATTTTTTTTCTTATTTACCTGATATTCCTTCTCTAGCTTTAAAGTTTGTGTTCCCTTACAAGTATTTTGACACTTAGAACATTCATGCTTCACTTGCTTGTGTTCTGGAATTGTAACTATTTTTGATGCACAATTACCTTCATCACCTTTCTCTAGTCGACAATGTTGTATAGCCTTTCTTCCCGGAAATACCTGAACGCCTTTTATCACTAAACTTTTATATCCAACCTTAGAAACATACAAATTATAGATTCCATAAGGCTTTGCCCCCATAACTTTAGTATTATCAGGTTCTGCTGACTCAAGTTCAATATTATCTACATATCCTGATTGATTAGTCTCCACAGTCTTAAGCTCTTTTACATTATTAAAATCTTCATCACTTTCAAAAATTTTAATCATAACCTTAGGTAAAGGGAGATAAGTATCTTCATAAAAACAATGTACTTTTAAATTTCCTGTATTTATCATATAAATCCTTCTAAAAATTGTTTCCCTAATAATATATGACATAACACGATTGTTTGCTTTATTTTTTTATTTTTATGAAAGATTTTTAATTATTTTTTCGTCTATATTATTAAATTAATATTTAATAATTTTTTTAAGTCTAAGGGGGATTTAAAATGGGCATTTTTAAAAAAATAGGTGTTTTTGCTGCTATAGTTGGAATTATGATACCACTTATAGGGTGTGGTGGTACAAATAAAAATAAAGAAAGTTTTGATTATACTAGCAAAACAAATGTTACTGAAGAAGCAACTAAAGGTTATATCTGGGAGGCTACTAAAAATAATAAAAGCATTTATTTAGTAGGAACTATGCATCCTGCACCTGTTAATGTTAATTACTTAAATGACACACTTGATAAAATTATCAATGAATCTGATGTATTAGGTGTAGAATTAGATATTACCGACAAAAGCATTCTAAATGAAGTTAATACATTATTACTACCAGCTTATATGTCAAAAGATGCTTCTGTAAAAAAGAGATTATCTTCTGAAAACTTCTCAAAACTTCAAACTATTTTAGATGATTTTGACATAAGTTATGCTTCTATAAAAGATTATTCAGATGTTGGAATAAATGCTGTACTTTCTCAAACTACATTTAATAAAATTGGATTCACTGGCTTAACAGCTGATTCTTTTTTAATAAATAAATTTAAAGAATTAAATAAAGAGGTTACTTCTTTAGAAACACCACAACTTCAAGCTGATATATTAGCTAAAACACAAGCAATGTCATCCTTAGATGAAATATTACCTGAATTTGATACAAAGGCTTACCTAGATGAAAATAGCAAATATTGTAATGAACTTTTTGATGCTTATACAACTGGAAATGAAAGTATTCCTACGGATGTTGTAAAAAAACAAGCATCAGAACTTCCAAAAGACATTTATGATGGCTTACACAAAAATAGAAATATTGGAATGGTAGAAAAAATCAATAGCTATATGAAAGAAGATAAACAGTATGTTATAGCTGTTGGCTATATGCACTTTTTTGGAGATGATAGCATTCTAAAACTTCTAGAAAATGAAGAATATACTATTACTAATCTAGTAAAATAAAATACTTATTTTAAAAGTCACAAATTTGTGACTTTTATTTCTTTTATTAAATACTAAATAAATTCGTCTATTTATTGTATAATAAATAAAGGTATTTCAACTAAAGAAAAAATTAATAGGGGGAATTTATGCATTACTTAATAATAGGACTTATTATATTAGCAGGTCTTTTAGATTTAGTATTTATGACACTTTTAATCTTTTTTGAAAGAAAAGATATTTCATCTACATGGGCTTGGCTCTTAATATTAGTATTTTTACCATACGTAGGAGTAATTTTATACCTTTTACTTGGACAAGGTATTAGTAAACATAAAAGATTCAGAAAAAAATTCTTAGATGATCTTTATAAAAACAATTACTTCAAAACTATGAAAAATGACACTAATTACAACACTTCATCAGAGCTTAACAAAGATGTTATCTTGATGAACTATAAAAACTGTAATTCATTATACACTAGAAACAATCATGTTGATTTCATTTTTGATGGAAAAGAACTTTATAATGACATGCTTAAAGAAATCAATGCTGCTGAAAAATACATACATATGCAATACTACATTTTTAGAAGTGATTCTTGGGGAGTGAAAATTATTGATGCTCTATGTGCTAAAGCACAAGCTGGGGTTGAAGTAAGACTTCAAGTTGATGGAATGGGAGTTTTTATCTCTAAAGATTATCTTCAAAAATTAAAGCAAAGCGGTGTTAAATTTGAGGTATTCTTCCCTAGCATAGTAAGAAAAATCAATCTTAGAGCAAACTATAGAAACCACAGAAAGATCCTTTTAATAGATGGAAAATGGGGATATCTTGGTGGATTTAATATTGGTAAAGAATATGCTGGTGAAGGACACCTTGGCTACTGGAGAGATTCTAATATGAAAATTTCTGGTGAAGCTTTAAATGATTTAGAAGAACGTTTCTTACTAGATTGGACTTTTTCTAGTAAAGAGAAACTTAACTCTACTTATCAGAAGTATTTCAATTATAGCGAACCTACTATTTTAGAAGATAGAGTTCCTATGCAAATAATTTCTTCTGGTCCTGACTTTGAAAAAAATAATATAAAGAATGCTTATATGAAAATTATCAACAAAGCAACTAAAAGAATTTGTATTCAAACACCTTATTTAATACCAGATATATCTATACTCGATTCTCTTAAAATAGCATCATTATCAGGTATTCAAGTTGATATTATGATTCCAGGTAGCCCTGACCACTTCTTTATTCCTTGGGTTGCAAACTCATATATAGCAACACTTTTAGATTATGGTGTTAATATTTATCGTTATCAAGCAGGATTTATTCATGCAAAAACAATTGTAGTAGATGGAACTATCTGTAGTATGGGAACAGCTAATATGGATATTAGAAGTTTTTCTTTAAACTTTGAAACTAATGCTGTTATCTATAGTATAAATAAATCAACTGAACTTGAAGAAAAATTTGATAAAGATTTAAAAGATTGTAAAATCCTAACAAAAGAAGAGTTCAAGGCTCGTCCTAAAAAGACAAAATTCCTTGAATCAATCTTTAGACTATTCTCAAACATAATGTAAAAAAAACCTACAATGGACAAGCCATTGTAGGTTTTTTCATTATTATCATCCATAAACTTATTTTTGATTTCCTTCTCGCATTTCTCTTTCTATCTCAATAAACATATTACTTATGTCTCTATAAGCTTTTCTCCAAGCTTCTAAAATTTCATCTGTTGCTAAATCCCCAAAAATTTCTTTATATGATTCAAGTAAACATTCCCCTAGAATTTCATAATACTCTGGTTTAACATGTGTAGCTACATGTCTAAGTCCTATAGTTTTAACTGATGACTTAATCTCTTCAAGATTATCTATATATTCAGCAGCTGATACTATCATCATTGATAAAGCTATTGGCTGTTTACCTGAATGCATTCTTTCCATACTGAAAAGCTCCCTAACTTCCGGTGCTTTTTCAAACAATTTCTTATATAACAATGTTGTTATCTCTACGCCATGCTCTTCTAATGTTGGTACTGTATTTTTTATAATTTCTATAGTTCTTTCATCTATCATCTTTAAAATACTCCTTAATTTATATATATTATTTTATTTTAAAAGTAAAACACATACTCATTTTTATATTATAAATTATTACTTCACATTTCTTCAACCACAATTTTTACACACTAAAATCCCCTCCTTATCTTTTTGTATTTTTCATTACATTTTTATAGTTTTTTAAATCTATATTTTATTTTTTTTAGGTAAATTCATGAGCAAAATTACATTTTTATACATTTTTAAAGACGTATTTCATAGTATTTGTATCATATTTATCATTTTATTTTTATGTAATATAAGTAAAAAAAAGGTGGTTCTTATTTCTTTTTTCTTCAATTTAATTACATTTTTAATATTTATGGTAATTAGCTGGTAATTTATATAATAATTATTATTATTTATCATTATTTTTTACTCAATAAAATGGTAATTATTACGCAAAAATATCACTATTTTTGTATTATATTTATCATTTTATTAGTAATTAACTCTTAAAATTAACAATTAATTCTTTTAATACTGGTAGTATTAAAATATATAAAATTTAGGCGCATTTTACTTATCTTTTTTATAATTTTTAGGTATTGAATAAAATATTGCCCCCCCCTATAATTCAACTTGTAGTTTTCATTACAAAAAACGCAAATTTTAAAACAATGAATTTTACCAGGAATAAAATAATAAATAAAATTAATGATAAATATTATATTAAATTTAAGAGGTGTTTAACAAATGATGATAAATAATCAACCAGCAATAATTCAAAACGTAAATACAAACCAAAATACAAAACAAGAAATGGCTCAACAAGCAACAAAAACTGTAACAGTTAATGTATTAAACCAACAAAGTAAATTAATAAAAACTTACAAAATATCAGGGGAATTAAATCAAAAAGTTGGAAGTCAATTAAAAGATCAAAATCAAGTTATTGAAGTTTTAAATAACGGACAAGCTACTACTATAAATAATTTACAAAATTCAACTTTTAAAAACTTAGGAAATGTTGTAACTGTTATTACACAAGAAGGAATCGGAGTAAAAACATCTTGTACAATAAACGGTCAAATATACTCATTACCACAAAACGTGAACAACTCAGTTACTTTAAATAGTGCAAAAATATATGTGCCTTCTACAATATTAAATAACCCAAATAACCAACTTACTTCAGTTGCAATAGATGGTGTTGAATATACAGGAACAAGAGAAGGTAACTATATTTTAGTAAATGCGCCAATAGCGGCTATTGGTGGTAGTGCTCATAATGTTGTTCTTAACTTTGAGAATATAGAGCAAATCAGATTAGATAGACAAAAAGAAGCTAAAAAACCAGCTACACCTGGAAACGGAACTGCAAATGTTGACGTTGTTATAATGAACCAATACGGTCAAGAAATTTCATCACAACAATTAACTAATGCAAATGGTTACACATTAGCTCAATATATAGCAAATGCTAAAAATCCACTTCAAAATATTTCTTACAATGGTACAACTGTAACTTTAATGGATTTATTACAACAAACTTATGTTCCTGGTACAAATAACTTATTTGTATTAACAGAAACAACTCAATCACCAACATATGTATATGCTAATATTGGTGCTAACAGAAGAATAACTATACCTAGTGTAGATGCAGCTATAAACTCAGAAGGAGCTACTATAGAAATACCATCTGCTCTTACTAAAAACTTTAACATAACATCAGCTACTATAAATGGTGTTCAATATCCTGGAAGTGTTTTAGGTAGTTCTTATGTAGTAAGCCAATTTGTACCTAGTGCTCCTGAATATGTTATTGATCTTAATTTACAACACAAATAATAAATATAATTCAATAATATTCAAAAAAAATCCTTACAATAGACAAGCTTGTTTATTGTAAGGATTTTTTTATTTATTTTATTTTTCTTCATACATTTTTGTTTCTACATTTATGAAAACTTTAGCTATTTCTCCATATGCTTTTCCCCAAGCTTCTATAACTTCATCAGTTGCAGCATCGCCTAAAACTATTTTAATAGCATTAAGAACTCCTTGTCCTACTATTGGATAATGTTCTGGTTTAACATTTGTAGCCACGTGTCTTCTTCCTATTCCATTAACTGCTGGAAGAATTGCTTCAAGATTATCTATATTTTCAGCTGCTGCAAGAATTGCCATTGCTAAAGCCTTTGGTTGCTCTCCTGTCTTTTGTTTATGCATATCAAACATAGGTGCAACCTCTGGATGCTCTTTAAATAAATTTTGATAGAATACCTTTGTAATCTCTACCCCATGTTCTTTTAATACTGGAACTGTGCTTTTTACGATATCTATAGTCTTTTGATCTAACATATTTAAATCTCCTCTTTTGTATATATTTTAATTTTAAAATTCTTTTTTACAATACTCATAATATCATAAAATTAAAAATATGTAAAATAAATACCCTTTTAATTTTTTCCATTTTTCAATTTGTTATTGGGTTCATTTTGAATTCACATGAATATATTTTAATTCTTGTTAAATTCATATTAGTTTCATTTAAACTCTATTTTAAAGGGCTATTATAAATCCTGTAAGACACAGAAACAACCAAAATATTGAGATTTTTATTTAGATGATGACTAAACGAACGTATTTAGATAACAAATTTTCTATTTAGTCAAAGTCAATAAACAAATGAAGAGGTGTATATAATGAATAAAAGATTAGTTAGTTTATTAATGACAGGTGCTATGGTAGGCGCAGTCGGAACAAGTGCATATGCTAGCGGAGTTACAACTGTTCCTGCTAGTACAAATAAAACTCCTGCTACTCAAACTTCTGAAAACGGAAGTACTTCAAAAGTAGCTTCAACAAATACTTCAAACACTAAAAATAATGTTACTCATAAAGAGCAAAAAAATGAAGTTCATAAAAATCATAAAGAGCCTAAAGAAGGTTTAAATTATGGTTTCATTAGAAGTCAACTTGAAGCTGGGAAAACAGTAAATCAAATTAAGACTGAACTTGTTTCAAACTTTAATACTAAAACAAATAAGCTTGTAACTTCAAAGAAAATAACACAAGAACAAGCTACTAAAAGAGAAAGTGCTTTTGCAAAACACATGGAAAAACATGATATTTTAAATGGTGTAATAGCAAATGGACAGGTTAAAAAGGATTTAGAATCAGGTAAAACACTTGCTCAAGCTGAATCTTCTTTAATAAGTTCAAAAGATGCACAAATACAAAAAAATCTTTCAGCTAAAAAAATTACTAAGGACCAAGCTACTAAAAGAGAAAATGCTGTAAAAGAACAAGTTTCTAAAGGCCATGATGTATTTATAAATGAGGGTATGGTTCATAAAATTAGAAAAGAAATTGATGCTGGTAAAACATTAGATCAAGCTAAACAAACTATAGTTCAAGATGCAAATACACACCTTGAATCACTTGTTAAGTCTGGTAAAATAAAATCAGAAAACTTACCTAAAATTGAAAAGCATGTAGACAATAAGATTGAACATAACGCTGCATTTGATCATGTAAGTAATGTTGCTTGGGTTCAAAAAGCATTAGAGCAAGGTCAAACAGCAACTCAAATCAAAACTACATTTGATCAAAAATTAAATCAACATGAAGCTAAAATTGAATCTAATAAAAACCTTAGTCAAACACAAATAAGCAAGATAAAATCTCATATTAGTAATCTGCAAAAAGCAATTGCTAATAAGAGCATTTTTTCAAATATATTAAGTAGATAAACTTATCACTTATCTACTCAAAATTCCAAACCATAAAAATATATTTTATTTATTATCACAAAAAAACAATATATAACACTTTTAAACTTATCTTTAGTTTTAAAAAGCTCCTCTTAATGTTGCAAAGAGGAGCTTTTTTTTACTTTAATTTATTCTGTTTTTTGTTTCGTCATCAAAGAAATGCAATGCCTCTACATCAAGCCCAAAATTATGCTTTTCTCCAACTTCGTATTCATAGTGTCCTGGAACAGTTATTACAATATCTTTTCCACTATCAAGTTTTACAAATAAAGTCTTTTCTTTTCCTAATACTTCGATAACATCAATCGTACTTTCAAATCCGCCTTTTACCTCACCACTTGTAAATCTTTCTGAACGAATACCTAAATGAACTTTTTTTCCTTCATATTTTTCTAATGCTTTTGCATCATTCTTTTCTGGTTTAACTTTAACAAGTCCATCTTCAGAAATAAATATCCCCTTTTCCATCTTTCCTTCTATCATATTAATAGTTGGAGAACCTATGAACTTTGCTACAAACATATTTTCTGGTCTATTATAAAAATCATAAGGCTTTCCAACTTGTTGAATCTTTCCATCATTCATAAGAACTATCTTAGTTGCCATTGTCATAGCCTCAACCTGATCATGAGTTACATATATTGTTGTTGTTTCTAATTGTTTATGAATTTTAACAAGCTCTACTCTCATGTGTTCTCTAAGTTTTGCATCAAGATTTGATAATGGTTCATCCATTAAAAATACTTTAGATTTTCTAACAATAGCTCTTCCAAGTGCAACCCTTTGTCTTTGCCCTCCTGAAATATCTGATGGTTTACAATGTAAATAATTTTCTATTTGTAAAAGTCTTGCTGCCTCATTAACTCTTTCGTCAATTACATTTTTCCTCTCTTTTCTCATACTTAAAGAAAATGCCATATTATCATAAACACTCATATGAGGATATAAAGCGTAACTTTGGAAAACCATTGCAATATCTCTATCTTTTGAAGCAAGTTTATTAACCCTCTTCTCACCAAAGATTAAATCTCCCTCTGTAATAGAATTAAGCCCTGCTATCATTCTTAAAAGTGTAGTCTTTCCACACCCTGAAGGTCCAAGAATTACACAAAAATCCTTATCATCAATTTCTAAATTTATATTTCTTAAAGTAAAGTCTTCTCTGCTTTCATACTTTTTACCTATATTATTTAATGCTATTTTCATAACTTCTCACTCCTATCCCTTAGTTGCACCACTTGAAAGACCTGATACTAAATGTTTTTGTAGTGCTAAAAACATTATTACTATTGGAACTGCTGTAAGCATAGCTCCTGCAGCAAATGCTGGTTCATTCATAGTTCTCATATCATTTGTAAGTGTGAATAATCCTGCTGCAAGAGTATATGATTCTGGATTTGTTAATAATATTTTAGGAAGCATATAATCCATAAATGGTCCTATAAATGACCAAAGAGCTATTATTGCAAGCATTGGTCTTGCTATTGGCATAATTATAAGTCTATATATTTTCATACTTGAACATCCATCTATTCTTGCCGCATCATCAAGTTCTGTTGAAATAGAATCTAAATACCCCTTTAAAATAAATGTATTTCCTGCTATTCCTCCACCTGCATAAATTAAAATAAGCATCATTTTTCTTGAAAACCCTGGTATAGCTGCCTCAATAATAGAATGCATTGTAAAATATGCTACGATTCCTGCAAAACTTGGAATTGTTTGAATAAGCATAATTCCCATAAGTGACATTCTTTTTCCCTTAAATCTATACCTTGAATAAGCATATCCTGTAAAAGATACTACTATAACTGTTATAACTGCTGTAATACAACTTATAAAAATAGTATTTTTCATCCAAGTTAAATAAAGCGTATCATTTAAAAGGTAATCAAAATGTTTCATACTAAATGAAAACCCACCATTTAGCATAAGATACTTTCCTTGCTCACCATTAAAAGAAGCTAGTACAAGTTTTGAAAGTGGCCATAATATAACTAATGACCAAAATATAAGCGTTGCATAAGATAGACCTAATCCAACTTTCCCTAAAAGAGTTAAAGGAGGTTTATCTGATAAATATAAATCACTTTTCTTTTTCTTTTTAAATATCCCCATTATTTAGCTCTCCTTTTTAAATGCTTTTGTTCTACTGAATCCCATATATGCAACAATCATAAGTCCAATCGATATTATAATACTAACTGCCGCCCCTATTGCTTGTTCTTGATTTTCCATAATCAGTTTATATATATAAGATATAAGAATATCAGTCTCTCCAGCTAAGTTTCCGTATTCTGCTGGATTGAAAGGACCTCCTCCATTAAACAAGTAAATGTTTGAGAAGTTATTAAAGTTAAATGTATACTGCCCTACTAAAAGTGGTGCAGTTTGGAATAATACCATTGGTATTGTTATCTTTGTAAGCTTTCTAAATGGACTTGCTCCATCTATTTCTGCGGCTTCATAAAGTTCACTATTTATAGACTGTAAAACTCCTGTTGAAAGAAGGAATACATATGAACTTCCAAGCCATCCTTGAATACATATAAGCATTATTTTTGATATTACTGGATCATTCTTTATAGAAACTGTAGTACCAAATACTTCTTGAACCATTTGAGTGATTGCACCATTTGGTGAAGATAGAATACTAAAGAATATTATTGTTATAAATGCTGGCACAGCCCAAGGTAAAAGATAAATTGATCTAAAAAATACCTTCCCTTTAACCCTGTCATTATTTAATATAAGTGCTAATGAGAATCCTATGAAAATTCCTAAAGTTGTTGCACCAAGTGTCCAAACTATTGTCCATTTAAAAATTTTCCAGAAGATTGAACCTATCATCCCTTTACCTGTAATTAATATTGCATAATTAGAAATTCCTTCCCATCCAAACTTTGCTTGATGATTTGGATCCATTCCTGTAAAGGATAAAAGTATAGTTGTTGCTATTGGTATAAATACAATAAATATAGTTATAATAAGTGCTGGCATTGAAACAATATAAGGAATTCCATCTTCAAATAAAATTTGTTTTGTTTCACACCATGAATGAACTCTAATCCCTTTTGTTTCTTCTTTTTCAACCTTCAAGGCATCTTTAAATGCTAGAAGTACAATTGCAAATGCTATTGATAAGAAAGCTATTGATATAAGCCCTTCTATCATAAAAATTATTGACCTGTCTAATCGTTTACCACCCTCAGCTAAAGTAATAAGCCCGGCTATTCCATCACCTTTATAATTTCCATATCCTAATGAGTATGGCACTGCAATCAAATAAGTATATAAAGTCCCAAGGAATAATAAAGCAGCTTTCATATATTGTTTATTTAAAAGTTGTCCAATTCCTGGAGTTAAAATTGTAAAATAGCTTTTAAACGCTTTTGAATTTTCAACCTCTATCGGATAATTTCTTCTTAGATCATCAACATTTATATCAATACTTCTAATTTTTTGTTTTAAACCTGTTGATAACTCATATTTTTTATTCTTTATAATCTCTTCATTATATTTCTTCTTAGACTCAAAAGACTTCATTAAAACTCTATCTTTATAGCCTTTCTTACTATTTTTTATTCCCTGCTCTTTTGCTTTTTCAGAAATAAGTCCATTTTTAAATTTTTCTTTAAAATCACTCACTTCTTTATCTCTAACTAATTTTTCTGCTTTCTTAAAGTCTTCAAATTCATTAGCAAATTTCTTTTCTTGCTCTTGTGTTACTTCACCTTTTTTCTTAATTGCTTCATTTAAATCTTTCTTAGCTTTCTTTGCTGATTTTAAAATAGTTGGAACCTGCTCAAGCTCTACTCTACTTTGTTCATAAATTAACTTTGCATCATATGTTAAATCAACATACTTTTTATAAAACACATTTTTTAACTCTGCAGCTTTAAGTCTTTTTTCAAGTTTTAAAACTAACTTTATACCCGTTTCATCCTTAACTTTTTCTAATGTCGTTTTTAACTTTTCATTAAATGCTTTTTCATCATTTTTAAAAGCTTCTAATTTTTTAATGTATGGATGATCTTTTTTATTCTTTTTTAGCTCATCTAACTCTTTTTTTAACTTGTCCTTCTCTTGTCCATCAGCATTCTTTATTTTCTCTTGTAAGACTGCTACATCATATAGATATAAATTTTTTCTCTCATACTCTCTATTTAAATTATCATATAAAACTGTATTTAAACTCACCCTTTATCCCCCCTAAGACTTTTGTACACTTTCTAATATTTGCTCATTTTTTCTTCTATTAATTGATACCCAAAAACAAATCATCATGATAACAAGCAATAAATATGCCGCTGCATTAATCATAAAAAATATTGAATAAAACTTTTCCATAAGAACTACAAATGCAAACAATCCAATTAGTAGAACCACCCAAGTTTGAACAAATAACTTACTAATTCTTAGTTTAATAAGTGCTAAATAAGTATTTATAGCCAAAGCCATAGGCGTTATAACTTTAATAAAAAACATAGAAAGGCACATTGTTAGATAGACAGAGTACATTTCTTGTGCATTATTTGTATTTATTTTATTTACTAAATTAGGATTACTGCTCCAAAGTTCAAACATACTATTATCTTTTACCATTAAAATAGTTTCAAGTGAAACCATCAAAATAATAGTTGCACATAACATAACAATAATGTAAAAATTCTTTTTGCTTAATTCTATACTATCTCTCAATATGTCCTCCTTATTTTTAAAGACTTAGTGCTAGAATAACCCACTAGCACTAAGTTAAAAATTCAACTAAATTTTATTTGTTGATTGATCCCATCATAGATTCAAATGATGCTTGAACTTGCTTATAAGCGTCTTTTGCATTAGCTGGTTGTGTTGATGACCATGATAATAAAGCATTTTGCCATGCTCCCCATACATCTCCATACTCCGCAAATAGTGGTCTTGCAATAGAAGCGTTGTATGACTCATAAGTTGCATCTATAACTTTTTTATTTAATACATCTATTCCCTCATAAGCAGAAGGTTCAACATTCTCTAAGATTTTACCTGTATACTTAAATAAATCTTTTGCAAACTCTGGATTCACTAATTCTTCTATAAAAGCTTCTGAAAGTGCTAATTTGGCTTCATCTTCTTCAACTCTAGCATTTGCACCTAAAGCCCATCCACCTTTCCATTGTTGTAATGCATTTCCGTTTACTGTCATTCTATTTAAAGGAATAACTTCTAAGTTTTCTTCACTTCCTACTCTTTCTACAAGATTTGGAGCTGCCCAAGGTCCATCTATTCTAATTGCAGAATTTCCACCATTATTAAACTGCTCATCTAAATACCCACCTGCAGCACTTTTATCCCAAAGGTCTGTTTTATTAGAATCATGGTCTTTCCAGTACTTAAATAAGCTCTCAAATAATGCTTTTTCCTTTTCATCTAAATCATCCCATGACTTAGTAGCTTCACTTTCAAACTTTCCACCTTTATTACTTAAAAGTTCAAAATCTGCACTGTTAGCAAAACTTACTCCAAACCAACAATCATGAACTAAAGATAGTAATGTTTGATATTCAAGTTCTGTAACCTCTATAGCCTTACTCACATCAACATTTTTAGTCTTTGCATTTTCTTTATTTACATATCCTATAAGTGTTTCTATATTGTAAGGGAAACCTAAATATTCATTTTCTTGAACTTTTAAACTCCCTCCAATTCCACCATCAAAGTCTTTAAATCCACCAACTCTTTCAGCCATTGCTTTTGCATCTATTGCACTTAAAACATTATTTTTTGCAAGTGCATCAAATCTATCAAGTGGGAATGCAAAAACATCTGCAACATCCTTATTTGTTGGATCTGTATTATCTATAGTTGTTAAATGATCAAATGAACCAACTGTTATAAAATCAATCTTTGCTCCTTCATTTTTTGCTAAAACTCTTTCCTTTGCTGCTTCATAATATGGAAGCCAAGCTTCTTCTACTTGAACCTTAATGCTTGTACCATCTGTACTAGTTTTTCCACCTGCTTGACTGCTATCTGATGAGCCTGCACAACCAATAAATCCAACTGTAGTCATTGCTATAAGTGCTGTAGCTAATAATCTTTTCATAAAATTCCCCTCCAATTTTTATTAAGTTATATATCAAATTTCATAACTTACTCTTTTCACCAAATTTTAAAGTTTCCAAATATTTTTAGCATAATCTCTTATTGTTCTATCTGAACTAAAGAACCCTGCATTTATAGTATTTATAAAACATTTTTTAAAGAAATCTTTTTTATCTTTATAATCATTATTTAACTTTAATCTTGCTTCAAAATATCTATCAAAATCATTTAAAATGAAGTAATGATCTGCTTTATGCCAAGATGTTCCCTTTAATAAAGAGTTGTACAATTCTTTGAAACTACCCTCTATAACACCCTCTTTATCATCCATTCCATCATTTAAAGTTCCATCTATTAAAGTATCTAAAACTCTTTTTATATAAGGATTTTCTGTATATATTTTCATAGGATCATAACTATCTTTTATATCTAAAATTTCTTCTTCTTTTGCCCCAAAGATATAGTTATTTTCCTCTCCTGCTTCTCTTACAATCTCTATATTAGCTCCATCATAAGTCCCAAGAGTTACTGCACCATTTAACATGAATTTCATATTACCTGTACCTGAAGCTTCTGTTCCTGCTGTTGAAATTTGCTCTGAAACATTCGCTGCCGGTATTAATTTTTCAGCATATGAAACATTGTAATTTTGAACAAATACAACTTTCATCTTATCTGCTACTTCTACATCATTATTTATAAGATTTGCAATTTCATTTATAAGCTTTATAATTGCCTTAGCCCTTGCATATCCAGGAGCTGATTTTGCACCAAAAATAAATGCTGTTGGATAAAAATCTTTAACCTCACCAGTTTTAATTCTGTAATACAAATCAAGAATTGATAAAGCATTCATAAACTGTCTTTTATACTCGTGAAGTCTCTTGATCTGAATATCAAAAATAAAGTCTTCTGATAATTTAATTCCTTCATGCTTTTCTATATAAGAAATTAACTGTCTTTTCTTCTCTGATTTGATTTCAATATATTCATTTAAAATTTCATCATTATCCTCTAAACCTTTAAGGTCTTTTAACTTATCTAAGTCTTTGATAAATGAATTATCTCCAAGCTCTCTAGTTAATAGATCAGTTAACTCTTTATTACAAGAAGCAAGCCATCTTCTTTGAGTTATTCCATTAGTTTTATTTTGGAACTTATCACTATAAAGGTCATACCACTCTTTTAAAGTGTCCTTTTTTAATATCTCTGTATGAATTTGTGCAACTCCATTTACATACTTACCAATATAAGTCGCCATTCTAGCCATATGAACTAATCCACCTGAGATTATTTTGTATCCCTCTATCTCATCTTTTTTAACACCTAATTTTATAATCTCATCAACAAGCTTTTTATCTATCTCAGAAATTATTTTTGCAACCTTTGGAGTATATCTTCTTACAAGCTTTACATCCCATTTTTCTAAAGCTTCAGCCATAACTGTGTGATTAGTATAATTGAAAACTTCTTTAGCCATTTCAAAAGCTTTATCAAAGCTTATTCCCTCAAGCATTATAAGTCTTATGAACTCTGGGATTGCTATAACCGGATGTGTATCATTTAATTGAATTACATTAAGTTTTGCAAATTTTTCGAAATCGTTCCCGTTTGCAAATTTATACCTTCTTATAGCATCTTGAATTGAAGCACTTGTAAAGAAATATTGTTGTCTATATCTTAAAACCTTTCCTTTTTGAGTATTATCGTTAGGATATAAAACTGCTGAAATACTCTCTGCTTTAGTTTTATTTATAACTGCTCTATCATATTTACTATCATTAAATAATCCAAAATTAAAATCTTCTATTGCCTCACTTTGCCAAAGTCTAAGTGTGCCTATATTTTCTGTTTCATAACCTATAATTGGCATATCATAAGGAACTGCTAAAACTTCTAAATCTGAGAACTCAACTTTTGTAGCATCTTCAAATTTTCTAATACTCCAATTATCACCATACTTAGTCCAGTTATCAGCATGTTCTACTTGGAATCCATCTTCAAAAGCTTGTTTGAATAATCCATATTTATATCTAATTCCGTATCCATTTAAAGGCACATCACATGAAGCTGCACTATCTAAGAAGCAAGCTGCAAGCCTTCCAAGTCCACCATTACCAAGTGCCATATCTTCAATTTCCTCAAAATTGTTTATATCAAATGAAAGTTCAGCTAAAGCTTCCTTAAACTCATTAAACATTCCCATACAAATTAAATTATTCTGAATAGCTCGTCCCACTAAAAATTCTGCTGATAAGTAATAAGCATGTCTATTTTCATTAAAACTTTTATTTGCACTATTCCATCTATCTGCTATCTGTTTCATTGCTATCTTTGAAACTACATTATGCATTTCTTCTATTGATGCCTCTTTTGCATCCTTTCCATAAGTACTTATCATTTCTCTTTTAATAATGTTTGCTATATCATTTCTTTCATTTAAAGTTTTCAATTTAAAATCACCTCTTCTATAAGTTCTTGTTAAACCTCTTAATTTATAAGAAATTTCTTTAGATAAACTGTTTTTTCTAATTCTCCATTTCCAATTACATCCTAATGTTGAAGGAGTATTAATCCTAGCTTCTGTACCTGAATTTAAAATATCTTGTACTTGCATAATAGCTGTATTAGCAACACTAGCTAATGCAAGTTTTATAAACTTCCAATTATCCTTTGAACTTTTCATTCCTGAATATTCATTACAAAATTCTCTTTCATCTTTGCTAAGTGATTCATACCAACCTTTTACGGTATCGTTATCATGAGTACCAGTATAAACTACGTAATTTTCACTATAATTATGTGGTAAATACTCACTATCCCCTTCTGGATCAAAAGCAAATTGTAAAACTTTCATTCCTGGATATCCACACGCATCTAAAAGATTTCTAACCTCTTGTGTTATATATCCTAAATCTTCAGCAATTACTTTTACCTCTCCAAGCTCTTTTTTAATAGCATTAAAAACTTTTATTCCAGGTCCTTTTTTCCATTCTCCATTGATAGCTGTTTCATCTTCAAAAGGTATTGCCCAGTAACTTTCAAATCCTCTAAAGTGATCTATTCTTATAACATCAAAAATTTTTCCTGATTCTCTAAATCTATTTACCCACCACTTATAATCTTCATTCTCCATTGCTTGCCAATCATAAATTGGATTTCCCCAAAGCTGACCTGTGTCTGAAAAAGCATCTGGTGGACACCCTGCAACTTCAATTGGATTTAAATTTTCATCAAGCTTAAATAAATTTTGATTTGACCAAACATCTGCACTATCTTGTGCAACGTATATTGGAATATCTCCTATTATTTCTATGCCATTAGAATTTGCATAAAATTTTAAGTTATTCCATTGTTTAAAGAATAAATATTGTAAAAATACATAAAAGTTAATCTCTTCTTTTAACAGCTTTTTATACTTTTGCATTGCTTTATCAGTTCTAAATTTAATTTCATTATCCCATTCATTCCAAGCAATTCCCTTATTGTAATCCTTAAGAGCCATGAACAATGCATAATCTTCTAACCACGCTTTATTTTCTTCTCTAAAAAGATTCATATTATTATCAAGCAATTGAGTTTTAGCATTATATGCTATTTTTAAAACTTTATATCGACTTTCATACATAACTGAATAATCTATAAAATCGATATCGTTTCCGAAACTAAACTTTTCTATATCAGGAACTGCTAACAGCCCATCTTCTACAAGTAAATCTAAATCTATGAAATAAGGATTTCCAGCAAATGTTGAAAATGATTGATATGGTGAATCTCCATAGCTTGTTGGTCCTACAGGAAGTATTTGCCAAAAACTTTGGTTAGACTCTTTTAAAAAATCAACAAACTTATATGCTTCCTCTCCAAATGTTCCTATTCCATAATTAGAAGGTAATGAAAATACAGGTAAAATCATCCCACTCTTTCTCATAAATTGTCTCCTCTTTCTTGTATTATTTTCTTTTTTAACCATTTATTGTAATTTAAGTATACATTTACATTTAAAATTAGTCAATTAAATATACAAATTTTCCACTTGCAAAACATCTTGATAAAAATTGTGCTTAACATATAGTTTTATATATTAAATTTCTCAATTTTCTTATATTTACATATAAAATGACACTTAAACCACCTCTAACTCCTGATTATTTCTCAGTTTATTTAAATTCATTTAAATAACTCACTATATTGACACTTCTATATTCCTATCTTACAATCAAATCACTTTGAAAAATGGATATATTTGGGGGTATTAAATTGAAATTTATTTATGGAAAACATGACTTTAAAAATTTTAAAATAGCAAATCAAAACTGCTATCTTTTAACTAATGGACTTGGTGGTTACTCAAGTACAACTCTTATAAACTCACTTACACGAGCAGATCACTCACTTTTTACAGTTGCCTTAAAAGCACCTAATCTTAGAAAAAACATAATAAATAAAATAGATGAAACTTTACTAATAAATGAAAAAAAAGTTCATTTATCATCACAAGAATACGTTTCTCACACAAAAAATATAGAAGGTTTTTCTAATATTCTTGCTTTCAAACAAGAATATCTTCCTGAGTGGGATTACTTTTTTGATGGAATTAAAATAAAGAAAACTATAGTCTATGCACACAAAAAAAATACACTTGGAATTAAATATGTAATTGAAAATAATTCTGAAAATTATGTTTCATTAAATCTAAAACCTTTATTCCAATTTGCTGATAGAGGAAAAACTTCTAACACTTTATTAGAAATATCTGAATGTGATGATATAATTCATGCAAACGATATCGATTTATTTATAAACTCTAACTACACACAAAAAACTATATCTAAGAGAGAATTAGAAAAAGATTTCTACTTTGCATATGATGCTGTTGATGGAAGGGATTCTGTTGGTAATGCTACAAGCTTTATTAACTATACTTACTCTGTTGACAAAAAAACAAAGAAAGAATTTTATATTGTATTATCTCTATCAGATGAAAAAGAAGATATTAACACACTAATTGAGTCTGAAATTTCAAGACAAAAAGCTCTACTTGAAACTGCTAATTTTTCTCATGATATAGCTAAAACTCTAACTCGTGCTTGTGATCAATTTATTTGTGAAAGAGATTCAACTTCAGCTAAAACTGTAATTGCTGGATATCCTTGGTTTGAGGATTGGGGGCGTGATACTATGTTTGCTATTCTTGGTTCATGTATATCAACTAAAAGATTTGAAGATGCAAAAAATATTTTTAGAAGTTTTATGAAATACTCTAAAAATGGACTTATGCCAAACCTTTTCCCTGAAGGTGATAAAGTACCTCTTTATAATACTGTTGATGCCGCGCTTCTTTATGTGTTTGCAGTTTATGAATATTACAAAGAATCTAATGATTTAGATTTTATAAAAAATGAAGCTTACGATTCAATCTTAGATATTTTATCTTGGTATAAAAAAGGAACAGATTTTGATATTTATATGGATGATGATTATTTAATTCATGCAGGAAGTGGTTATGATCAAGTAACATGGATGGATGTTAGATTTGAAACAATTCTTCCTACTCCAAGACATGGTAAACCAGTTGAAATAAACGCTTTTTGGTACAATGCTCTAAAAATAACTAGTGAATTTTCTAAACTTTTAAATAAAGATTTTAATGAATATGAAATCTTAGCAGATAAAGTAAAATTATCATTCAATGAAAAGTTCTGGAATGAAGATGAAAAGTGTTTAAAAGATGTTGTATCAGGAAAATACTATGATAATCAAGTTCGTTCAAATCAAATTTGGACTATTATGATGCCATTTTCGCTTTTAGATGAAGAAAAATCAAAGGCTGTTGTTGATAAAGTCTATAACGAACTTTATACTCCTTATGGGCTTAGAACCTTAAGTAAGTATGACAAAGAATTCAAACAAAACTATGGTGGAAGTCATTTTAACAGAGATATGGCTTATCATCAAGGAACTGTTTGGCCTTTTCCTCTTGGAGGATTTTTAATATCTTACTTTAAAGTTCATAACCACAGTGATTTAGCTAAGCAAGAAGTTTATGAAATGCTCGAGTATTTAGAACCTTGTCTTAGAGAAGGTTGCGTTGGGCATATTGCAGAGATTTATGATGGCTTAAATCCTACTCGTTCTCATGGATGTTTTGCACAAGCTTGGAGTGCTTCAGAACTACTTAGAGTTTACTCATATCTTGAAAAATTTTAATATAAATAGGGATGCACCAAATTTGTGGTACATCCCTTCTCTCTTTATTTTATCTTTTAATTTCCTGCACTTTCATATATAGAAACACCTTTATTCCAAATTATCATTGCAATTGTCATAACTATTACCGCAACAATCATTGTACTTAGAATTGATATTACAAAACTTCCTTTACCTAAAAAATAAATTGATGGATAATAACTTGTAAAGGCAAATGGAATTACATAACTTAACAAGCCCTTAATTGCTTTTGGATAAATAGTAACTGGATATCTAGCAAAACTACTACATTCATAGCTAATTTGAAGGTGTCTAAAACTTGTTTTTGTCCAAAATGCAATTGCAGTTGTTGCAAGTTTTATCCCTGTATAAATAAAAGTAGCACTAATTATAGCTATTATAAACAAAGGAATAAATGATAATTTAAAACCAATTCCAAGTTTTATAGAGCTATACCACACTAAAGCACCACCAACTATAAGCTCTCCAAATCCTTCTGGCTGAAATCTTTGTGCAATCACTTGAAATAAAGGATTCAATGGTCTTAAAAGGTATCTATCAAACTCTCCATTTACTATTGAATTACTACTAAAAATCCAAAGATAATCTGTAAATATATGATCTATTCCTCTAGGAATCTGTGAAAAACCATAGATAAATATAATTTCAAAAAAGCTCCATCCACCTAAAGCCGGAATATTTTCAAATATTAATCCTATAAAAATAATTGAAGAACATTGAATTAAAAAAAATCCAATAAGTCCATATATAAAATCCTCTTTATATTCAACTAAAGTTTTTATATACTGCTGTAAAAATTTAATATATATTCTTATATACCTCTTCATAAATTATCCCCCTTGAATACTTAATGTATCTATAAGTTTTGTCCACATAACCTTTGATAAAATTATAAATATAATAATCCAAAAAACTTGTATTATCAGAGATATGATAATTTCACTATGGCTAAGTTTACCAAGATAAATCATTGTAGGAGTATATATTATTGAACTAAATGGCAATAATCCAAATATCTTTTGAACTATATCCGGAAAAAATGTCAGTGGAATAAGCATACCTGAAACAAATCTAATTAAAGCATGTGCAATTTGAGAAATCCCCCACAAATTATAAAATTTAAATGCTAGCAATCCAAATATATAACTATAATATGTGTTTATTAAAAAACCTAAACATACACTAATAAAAAATAAAATTAAAGAAAAAATATCTATACTTTTATTTTGCTGTACAGTGTAAATACTTATCAATATTAGTGACGGCAAAAATATAGTTATAAAACTTATCAAAAATTCACCAATTCCCATAAAAACAAGTCTTCTTCTAAACTTTATAGGCTTTATAAGATTCATAGCTATTGAACCCTCTCTAACCTCCCTTGCAACTAAATACGAAATACTACTACTTGTTATTATTCCAACAATAAAACTCATCATAACGTATATGAGCATTTCTTCAAGTGAAAATCCTTTAATAACACCTTCTGAAGAACTGCTATAAATAGCCTTCCATAAAAAGAATGTCACAGCAACTAGAATTAATTGTCCAATAAGTCCCATAAAAATATTAGCCCTATATGCAATTGCTGTCTTTATATTTCCTTTAGAAAATGCAAAATAGGTTTTAAATTCTTTTATAAAATCCATATTCTACACCTCTTTTGTATATATTTTTTTGATTATTTCATCTATTGTTGTTTCATTTAAAGTAAAATCTAAAAGATTTACACACTTCATCACTTCTGATAAAATTTCACTACTACTTACCTTATTTTTATTAAACTTAACTATTATTTTTCCATTCTCAATTACTATATTTAAATCATCATCTTCTAAATTAAATACTTTATTAAGATCTAATTTACTCTCATCACACTCAGAAATTTGTCCAATAATTGTGTTAATATAACCATACTTAGACTTTATATCTTTAAGACTTCCATCATATAGCTTTTTCCCTTCATCAATTATTATTATTCTTTCACATAACTCTTCAATATCACTCAAATCATGAGTGGTTAAAATAATTGTTGTTTCAAACTCTTTGTTTATTTGCTTTATAGCTTGTCTCACTTTTTCTTTAACGACTATATCAAGTCCTATTGTTGGTTCATCTAAATAAAGAATTTTTGGACTATGCAAAAGTGATGCTGCTAAATCAGCTCTCATACGTTGCCCTAAAGAAAGAGTTCTTACTGGTCTTGTTATAAACTCCTCAAGGTCTAAAACTTCATTTAAAAACTTCATATTTTTCTCATATGTTTCATTTGGAATAGAGTAAATATCCTTTAAAATTGTAAATGTCTCTGAAAGTGCTAAGTCCCACCATAGCTGAGTTCTTTGTCCAAAAACAACTCCAATATCACGAGCATTTTTTTCTCTATCTTTATATGGAATTATTCCATTTACAGAAACCGTTCCCGAAGTTGGAGTTAAAATTCCTGTCATCATTTTGATAGTTGTTGATTTTCCAGCTCCATTTGAACCTATATAACCAACTATTTCACCCTTACCTATCTCAAATGACATGTCTTCAACTGCTGTTTTTAGTGTAAAATCATTAGAAAACAGTCCTTTTATAGCACCTTTAAAGCCACTTTCTTTTTTCTTGATTTTAAAACTTTTAGTCAAATTTTCAACTTTAATCATAACCTTCCCCCATAAAAAATTTTACTTTTCACCACTTTATAATCTTAAAATTACCTTTATCTATTTTAAACTTCGGCTTAAAAATAAAAACTCATCTATAAATTACTTGCAACAAATGACTTACCGCACCAAGCTTTTGAGCTCCATCTTCTTTTAATTAATAAACCTCTAAACCATTCATCTATGCCAAATGCTATCCATATACCATATATACCAAGTCCTAGTGGAACTCCTAAAATATAAGCAAACCCTACTGCAAAAAACCACATTGAGAATATACCTATATAGACTGGATATTTAACATCACCTGTTGCTCTTAGGGTATTAATACCAACTAAATTCATTGCTCTACCAGGTTCTAAGAATACATCTATAATTAAGATTATTATACCTATTGATATAACGGCTTGGTTATCTGTAAATATTCCTAAAATAAAACTACTGCTAAGTGCTATAATTCCTGCCATTGTAAAACTAACAATCATACCAATTTTATTTGCATATTTGTATAAACTATAAGCCTCTTCTTCTTTCCCTTCTCCAATTAAATTTCCAACTACAATACTACCTCCCTGACCAAGTGCTGCTGAAAACATAAATGCCAAAAATGCAATATTACTTACATAGCTTTTTGCCACCATACTCTCTATACTCATGGTATTTATAATACTTGTAACCACTAATTGACTTAAATTATATGAAAGCTGCTCACCCGCTGTAGGTATTCCTATAAATAAAATTTTTCTTAAATACTCCATAGGAAAACTTCTAAACATAGTAGCTTTAAATTTATATAAAACTATCTTATAAACTTTATAACCTAAAAATATAACAGCTAAACTTCTACAAATAGTTGTCGCAATTGCAGCTCCTGTGACCCCCATCTCTGGAAATCCAAACTTACCAAAAATCAAAATATAATTTAAAATAACATTCATTACATTCATAAAGATAGTAACTTTCATACATTCTTTAGTAAATCCATGTGCTCTTATGATAGATGTTAAGGTCATAAGAATAGCTATTACAAAACTAGCTCCTGCAACAATAATCATATATCGACTACCAAGCTTTATAAGTTCCTCTGGCGTATTTAGCATACGCATTATTGTCTTTGAAAAAGTAATCATCACAAAACTTAAACAAACTCCTAAAACTCCATTTAGCATTAATGAAATACTACTGATTTTAAGTACATCATCCTCATTACTTTTTGAACCTAAATACTGTGCAATAAGTATTGCAGTTCCACTTGAAATAATTCCAAAAGCAAGATTTGTCATCCATACTATCTGATTAATAATTCCAACAACGGCAACTCCATTGTCTGAATACTGACTAAGCATAAAAATATCTATGCTTCCTAAAAGTGACATTAAAATCATTTCAATCAAAATTGGCCA
>JBOGAY010000369.1:0-3802 GCA_051655925.1 Sarcina sp.
ATTGATATGTATAGTTGGTTCATTGAATGTTTTAGGGTGTAGTTCTAAGGAAGTAAATAAGGAAGTAAAAAAAGAAGTAATTGAAGAAAGTCAGGAAAAAGTTGAACAAAAGTTAGATATTAAAGAAATTAATTTAGAATATATAGCAGATGAAAAGTTGTCTGCAAAAAGAATAAATATATCAGATGAAAAAATGAATTTTTTATTTGATGACAAATATTCAGATTTAGAGGGAATTTTTACATTTAGGGGAAATAATTTTAGGACAGGAGCATCGTTTGGAAGTGTAGATGTTAGTAAGGAAGAGCTTGAAGTAGCTTGGAGTTTCAATACTAGTAGTAGTTCATGGGGGGGAGGAGCAGGATGGACAGGACAACCTGCTATGATTAAATGGCCAAAAGATATTAAGGCTAATATGAATTTGAATGAAAGTTTTAAAAATAAAGATGGTGCAGTGGAATCAATTTATGCATCTTTAGATGGAAGTATATATTTTTTTGATGCAGAAACTGGTGAACAGACAAGAGAGAGAATAATTGTAGGTAATCCAATTAAGGGAAGTGTTAGCATTGATCCAAGGGGTCTTCCTCTTTTATATGTTGGGGAAGGAATTAATGAGTCAGCAAATTTTGGATTTAATATTTATAGTTTGATAGATGGAAAAAAATTATTTGAGATAAATGGAGATGTAGATGCTCCAAGAGGGTGGGGAGCTTTTGATTCCTCATGTATAGTGAGTGTAGAAAATGACTGCATTATTGCACCAGGTGAAAATGGAATTTTATATAGAATAAAATTAAATACTGTTTATGATGAAAGTAACAATAATATTTCTATAAATCCTGAAGTAGGAAAATATATTTATGATGCTAAGGGATATGCTGGTATAGAAAATTCAATAGCAACTTATGCTAATCTAGGATATTTTGCTGATAATAATGGTTATATTCATTGTGTAGATTTAAATACTATGAAAGGTGTTTGGTCTATAGATGGAAGTGATGACACAGATGCTACTTTGGTTATTGATGTAGAGGATGGAGTTCCTTTTGTATATTCAGGAAATGAGGTTGATCATCAAGGAAGTGTAGGTTATTCAAAGCTTAAAAAGATAAATGGACTAACAGGTGAGAAATCATGGGAAAAAGAATTTAAGTGCGAATCATTAATAGGTTCTGACCCAGTCAATGGAGGGCTTTTAGCAACACCTATTGTTGGTAAAGAGAATATAGATGATTTAGTTATTTTTTCATTAGCAAGATATGATGGGTTTAATAGTGGCTTATTAGTTGCACTTGATAAAAAAACAGGAGAAATCAGATGGGAGAAAAAGTTAGAAAATTATGCTTGGTCATCACCAACAGATTTTTATAGTAAGGATGGTAAAGCTTATGTTGTACAAGGGGATTCAGTAGGAAATTTATTTTTAATAGATGGTGCGACAGGAAAAGAAATTTCTAGTATAACATTGAATGGAAATATAGAAGCATCACCAGCAATTTTTAATGAAAAATTAGTTGTAGCAACTAGAAGTGGAACTATTTATGGTATAGAAATAAAATAGAGTGTTGTATCATTTGAAGATACAACTTTCTATTTTACTTCAGTTAAAACATTTGATATTTGGTAATTAGCAAATATATTTATTTCATCTATAATTTGGTTAAGGATAGAGTTGTTGTTTGTTTCAACTTTTAAAATATAACAACCATCACCAGCAACTCTAAAAGCTTCTTTAATTTCATCTCTTTTAGTGATTAAATTTTTAATTCTGCTATGGTCAGCAGTAGTCATATAAATTTTTATAAATGAAGTAGTTATATTATCAAGTTTGGTTTTATCAATATTAATTGTAAAGTTTCTTATTACGCCTTCATCTATGAGTTTTGTAACTCTAGCGCCAATAGCTTGCCCTGTCATGTGTAATTTAGATCCTATTTCTTTGAATGTGATTTTAGAATTCTCTTCTAATACATTTAAAATTTCTAAATCGATGTTATCAAATTTCATTTGTTTTCTCCTTGGTTTATAGTTAAGTATTTTTATTATACTATATAATATAGATAAGATAATTAAAGATTAAAAATAATCCTAGTGAAGTTATTTTCACTAGGATTATTTCTAATCAAAAAGTTCAGAAGCTTTTTTAGTAACTATTGGAGTGGAAATAAGCCCTGTAGGATGTATGTTTTCAAAATTTTTTAAGACATTAGCATTAAATAGTCCAGAGTTATGTGAGAGCATATGATTGTCATGAACATTCATAGTAAATCCATTGAAAGAATTATTAACTATTGGTATGTTAGTATTTTGTGCTTGTTGTCCTTTCATATTAAGTGGATTAAACATTTTTGATAGTAGCTGTCTATCGAAAACTTCTTCTGTATCTAGATCATCTGCAATGCTATGGTTTAGTAAATCTGTATTTTCATATTTCATATATTTTACCTCATTTAAATTATAAATATATAACTACTATATTCTAAATGAAAAAGAATGTTCGCTATGATAATATATATATTTATAAATTATAAGAGATATGATATAAATTTTGTACTTTAAAAAAATTATGTTAAATATTTTCTATTTGCCAATTTATAGGTTCTTGTCCTGTTTCTTTTAAAAACTCATTTGTTTTAGAAAATGGTTTAGAGCCAAAGAAACCTCTTGATGCAGATAATGGACTTGGATGAACTGATTTAATTATTAAATGCTTAGGGTTTGTTATAAATTTTTCTTTTGATATAGCATTATTCCCCCATAATATAAAAACAAGAGGTTTTTCTCTTTCATTAAGTTTTTTTATTATTTCATCAGTTAGAATTTCCCAACCTTTATTTTTGTGTGAGTTTGGATTTGCAGCTTTTACAGTAAGTGATGTGTTAAGCATTAAAACCCCCTGTTTTGCCCAAGATTCTAAGTATCCATTATTGGGTATATAGCATCCTAAATCAGAGTTTAGTTCTTTGTACATATTTTTTAGTGAAGGAGGTATTTTAATTCCAGGTTTCACTGAAAAGCTTAGTCCATGTGCCTGATTTTCACCATGATAAGGATCTTGACCGAGAATTAAGACTTTAGTATTTTCATAAGAAGTATAATTTAGTGCACTAAATATTTCATCCATAGGAGGATAAATAGTTTGTGTTTTGTATTCACTTAATAAAAATTGTCTTAATTTTAAGTAATAATCTTTTTCAAATTCATTTTTTAAGATATCTAACCAATCGGTAGTTATGTTAATTGCCATTTTTTCATCATACCTTTCTTTAATATTTTCTTTTAAATTTTAACCTTGTAATATTTTTATTATACTTGATATCTAGAGAAATAACTTATTCACAGTCAATTAAAAAATTGTTAGAAAAAAATATTTTTATAAAAGACTTTACAATAGTATGTAAAGGGTGTATAATAGTATTTGTAAGTTCGTTCTTACATAAGGCTCGATAGCTCAGTCGGTAGAGCAGAGGACTGAAAATCCTCGTGTCGCTGGTTCGATTCCTGCTCGAGCCACCAGCAAGAAGTTTGGTTTTTACCAAACTTCTTTTTTTTGTATTTTAATTTTAACATTTATGATATTATTGATTGTGATATTATGAATTATTAAAGGGGAAGATACAAATGAAGAAAGGAACTATTGCTAGTATAATAATTATTGTATTAGTTATTCTTGGTATTGATTTAGCAGTAGGATACAAGTATTTTACTAAAGATTTAAATCAAGCAAAAGTTGCTAGAGAACTTCCTATAGAGCAGGTTAATGTTAAAAAGATTCCTGATAGTAAGGATATTGTCGTGA
>JBOGAY010000370.1:0-17843 GCA_051655925.1 Sarcina sp.
TTAAATGCTAGAAGACTTATAGGGTTAAATCTTACAGATACAAATTTACTTATTCCAAGAAAATCAGTTACTGCAATACTTGGAATTAAGAATGAAGAAAGCAAAAGATTTAAAAGAACATGCGAAAATTGTTTAAATTATAAAACGTGTAAATTTAGAAAGGAAGGTGTTAAATGTGGGGATTAAAGAAAAAATAGCTTCAGAGATTTTGATTTTTGATGGTGCTATGGGAACAATGCTTCAAAAGAAAGGATTAAAACTTGGAGAAAATCCAGAGCTTTTTAATATTGAGAAGGCTGATAAAATATTTGAAGTTCATAAAGATTATATTGATGCCGGTGCAGATATTATAACAACAAATACTTTTGGGGCGAATGAAAGAAAGTTAAAGGAAATAGGTTTTTCTGTTACACAAATAGTTACAGCTTCAATTGAAATAGCTAAAAAAGCTAGAGGGGATAAGAAAGTTTATATAGCACATGATATTGGGCCTATAGGAGAGATGCTTGAGCCTATGGGAACTTTAAGTTTTGATGAGGCTTATAATGTGTTCAAAAATCAGATGATTGCAGGAGAAAAAGCAGGAGCAGATTTATTTATTATTGAAACTATGACTGACCTTTATGAAGCTAAGGCAGCAGTTCTTGCAGCTAAAGAGAATACAAATTTACCAGTTATAGCCTCAATGAGTTTTGAGGCTAATGGCAGAACTTTCACAGGTTGTACAGCTCAAAGTATGGTTTTTACATTAGAAGGACTTGGGGTTGATGCAATTGGGGTTAACTGTTCTCTTGGACCAGATCAACTTTTCCCTGTTGTGGAGGAGATTGTTAGCCATACAAATCTACCGGTTATAGTTCAGGCTAATGCAGGGCTTCCAGATATAATTGATGGTCAGGCAGTTTATAATATTTCAGCTAAAGAATTTGCAAAGGGAGCGGAGCATTTCTTTGAACTTGGAGCAACTATTATTGGAGGTTGTTGTGGAACAACTCCAGAGTTTATAAGTGAAGTGAAAGAAATTTTAAATGGTAGAGAAATTCAAAGAAGAGAGAAAGTTATTCAAAATGCTCTTTGTACTCCATCAAAAGTAGTACAAGTAGATGGTGTTAGAGTAGTTGGCGAGAGAATTAACCCAACAGGTAAGAAGTCTTTTAAAGAAGCCCTAATCAATGACGACATGGACTATATACTTAATCAGGCAATTGAGCAAGTTGAGGCAGGTGCAGACATTCTTGATGTTAACGTAGGGCTACCAAAGATAGATGAAAAACAAATGATGATAAGAGTAATAAAAGATATACAGGCAGTTTTAGATGTTCCACTTCAGATAGATTCAACAAGACCTGAAGTGATTGAAAGTGCTCTAAGATATTATAATGGAAAAGCTATTGTTAACTCTATAAATGGTGAGGAAGAAGTGATGCAGGTAATCCTTCCTATAATTAAGAAGTTTGGTGCTTCTGTTATAGGACTTACTTTAGATCAAAATGGAATTCCACCAAAAGCAGAAGATAGACTTAAAATAGCAGAAAAAATAGTAGATAAATGTTTAAGTTATGGAATTAAGAAAGAGGATATCTATATAGATTGTCTTGTTTTAACGGCTTCAGCACAACAAAAAGAAGTTAAAGAAACTTTAAAAGCAGTTTCACTTGTTAAAGAAAAGTTAGGTGTTAGAACACTTCTTGGAGTTTCAAATATTTCATTTGGACTTCCTAATAGAAAACTTATAAATGAAACTTTCCTCGCTTTAGCTTTTGGAGCAGGACTTGATTTACCTATTATGAATCCTAATATAAAGGGAATGATGGATGTTGTAAATTCATTTAAGGTTCTTAGCAATGAAGATAAAGATGCAGAGAATTTTATAAATATATATGGTGGTGCAGCAAGTACAGAATCAGTTAAAAAATCTTCTGATGGAAATGAAGAAAGAGATTTGCTTACAATTGTCGTTAAAGGTCTAAAGGATGAGGCTAAAGGAGCGACAGAGAAACTTTTAAGTAATGGAAAAATTGAGCTTGATATAGTTAACCAAGATTTAATTCCAGCTCTTGATATTGTTGGAGAGAGATATGAAAAAGGAGAAATATTCCTTCCACAGCTTATTAGATCAGCAGAAACTGTAAAGGGAGCTTTTGAGGTACTTAAAGAAAGTTTAGTTAAAAGTGGGACAAGTAAAATAAGTAAAGGAAGATTAGTTTTAGCAACGGTAAAAGGTGATATTCATGATATTGGAAAAAATATTGTTAAAGTAATTTTAGAGAACTATGGATATGATGTTATAGACCTTGGAAAGGATGTTCCTGTTGAAAAGGTAGTTGAAGTTGCTAAAGAAAAAAATATTAAGCTTGTGGGACTTAGTGCTTTAATGACAACAACACTCGCTAGTATGGAGGAGACTATAAGTGCTATAAGGAAGGCAGGGCTTGAAACAACTGTCTTTGTTGGCGGAGCTGTTTTAACAGAGGATTATGCAAAAATGATAGGTGCTGATTACTATGCTAAAGATGCAAAGGAGTCTGTTGAAATAGCTAAAAAAGTATTAAATCAATAAACAAAACAAATCTTAATAATTCTTAACATGAAAGTAAGAAATCATCTCTCACACATTAATCTTAATTACATATAATAGTATGAAGTAATTTAGGAAGGTGAGAGATAGATGGCAGTTGATAATGAAAGAGGAGTTATATGTGAGTATAAAGGTTCTGTAAACCAAGTTGAGCCTATAAATCACAGAAGATATACTTTCCTCCCAAAAAAAGATGTCGATAAATTAGTTATTGCTTTAAGATTCGATTCTAGAAATACTGATTCAAATAGAAATGAAATATTAGGACAATGGGCGATCTCTGATGATAGATATGTTTTGTACTTTCATATAAATATTGAATTTGATGAAAATGCACAAAGTGTAGCAGTGAGAGATTCAATTATAAGAAGTACCCTTGCAAAGTCCATTAAAAAGATTTTAAATGCTGATATTAAACTTTTAGAGTCTAAAAAGGAACTACTTAAATCGCCAGTTATTGTTTATTTTAAATGTGCTCTCCCTTATTATAATCATGTTGAAAATTGGGGGACAGTACAAGAATATGTATCTAATAAAGATTTGAAAGTTTTGCAATATAGTAGAAAAGAAGTAGATATAATAAAATTACTTATACAAGAACATATTGAAGAGAAAGTATTTGATTTTTATAAAGATGATGATTATAAGGTAGACAATATAGAGTTTTGTAACATAGATAGTAACGAAACTCTTAGGATTTACTGTGTTGATTTCTTAGTAGATGTAATAAAAAATGAAAAGGTACAAAAGTTTAGAGGGACAATAAAAATTTCTAATAAAATAGTTGATATAATTCAGTTTGAGGTAGAATAAGTTTTTTAGATGCATTTTTAAAATGCATCTTTTTTGCGCAATTTATTGAGTTATTATTCATTATGTGGTGAATAAATTTACAAATTAATAAACAAATGTGTTGAGTGTTAACAGTTTCATAGTATATAATGTAAAAAACATACATTCAAGGGGGGATATGTTATGTCAGTTAAAAATAAAACTGAAAAAGGTAGAGAAAAATTTTCTTCTAGCTTAGCAGTATTTTTAGCTACTTTAAGTTCTGCTGTTGGGCTTGGGAACATTTGGTTATTTCCGTATGTAACAGGAGAAAATGGAGGAGCAGCTTTTATTTTTGTTTATTTTATTTGTATTTTACTTATAGGACTTCCTGTACTTTTAATTGAGTTTGCAATTGGTAGAGGAACAAGAAAGAATATTTATGGTGCTATCAAAGCATTTACTAATAAAAAGATTTTCAAGGCAATGGGGTTCATAGGAATACTTGCAACTTCGTGCATTCTATTCTTCTATACAGCAGTTGCGGGATGGGTGTATTCATATATCTTTAAAGCAATGACAGGTGTATTTAAAGGAATGAATGCAGGACAAGTTTCAGAGATGTTTGTTCAAACAAGTTCATCACCAGTAAGTGCAATAGGGTGGCAGGTAGTGGCTATATTAATTGCTTGTGGGATCCTTGCTATGGGTGTAAAAGGTGGAATTGAAAAAATCACAAAAACACTTATGCCTGTTTTAGTCGGTCTTTTACTTTTTTGTGCTATTAGAAGTTTAATGCTTCCTGGAGCTATGGAAGGTGTAGAGTTTCTTTTAAAGCCTGACTTTTCAAAGATTAATATGGGAGTTATAGTTTCTGCAATGGGACTAGCTTTTTTCAAACTTTGTATAGGAACAGGGACAATGGTAACTTATAGTAGTTACTATACTGATGATAATAATTTAGGAGCAACAGGAACAAAAGTTTGTCTTGCTGATACAGGAGTTTCAATCCTTGCAGGACTTGCTATATTCCCAGCAGTTTTCTCATTTGGACTTGAGCCAACAAGTGGACCAGGATTATTATTTGAAACAATTCCTTTAATTTTTGGAGATATTGCAGGTGGGCAAGTGCTAACAGTAATCTTCTTTATGTTAACAGCTATGGCTGCAACAATGGCTATGATTTCATTATTTGAAGTTATTACAGCATACCTTGTAGAAGAATTAAAGATTAATAGAGTTAAAGCACAACTTATTAACATAGTATTTGTATTGTTATTTGGATCACTTGCAGCTTTATCAGGACATCCAGAAGCAGTACTTGCTGATATTAAAATATTAGGATATACATTCTTTGATTTCTATGATAAATCTGTACAGCTATTTATGTTACCAATTAACTGTATTCTTATGTGTATTTTTGGAATATACTTTGTTAAAAAGAAATTCTTCATGGAACAACTTACGAATAATGGAACACTAAATAACACATGGGTTGCAAAGGCAGTATTATTTACTGCACAATACATTACACCGATATTAATACTTGTAGTATTTATTGCTGCATTTGTTTAAATAGAAAAGAACTATCATACTTTAAGCGGTTCTTTCTCATCTTTGGTGAAATAGAATACTGAATACATTAGAAAAGGGCATCCTAAAATGCCCTTTTGTTATATACTTATTTTTTATACCCATACTTGAGTAAGAACCCTTTAAGCATGATAGTTCTTTTTAAATTCTCAAATATTAGTTTTTAAATTGAAATTTTATTTTAGATTACTATTTTTGTGGTAAGCCCACCCTTTATTGTCTTGCGCACCATTTTGAACAATACGAAAAGCATCGTTAGAGTAATTAGATATCGCTCTATATCTATGAGTTCTTGTTGGAGTATGTCCAGCTTTTGAGCTAACGGCTTTTATAAAATCATGATTTTGTAAACATTGAGAATCACCTGAAAAGCCTCCATATCCTCCTTTCCAAGCATTAGATTGATAGTCCCAACCACCCTGAGATTTTACAATTGCTCGACTAAACTCTGATGCAGATGTGATTACTGGGGCTGCAATGATTCCTAATAAAATAGTTGTAGTTAAAACTTTAAATATTTTTTTCATAAGAAAACCTCCTTCAAAACGTTTCTATAAATTAGCATATTATGTAAATGTTACCAATTTATATATATATAGAAAATGATTTGTAAAAATTAACAAAAAAAGGAAATAATGATGTATTATTTAATGAAAAAGGAGGAGTTTTATGAATAAAAAACTAAAATTAAAATTATCTGATTATTTTTTTGTTATTTCATGTTCAGTAATTATTTTTATATTTTCATTAAGTATATCATTTATTAATCATGAAATTGGAAAGTATAAGGTGAATAACCCAAAATACAATAAACAGGTTACATTATCTGAAGAATCGACAATTTATTTAAATGATTTATATCAACTTTTAAAAGAAGAGAATATTACTATTAAATTAAAGAAATATAGAAAAGATAATATGATTGTAGAAACCTATTTGAATATTAATGAAAATTTTTATATTCAGGATATTCTTGAAGGTGAAATGCTTTCTATGAAAAATTTTAGAGATAAAAGTAATTTTGCTGTATTTAGTAATACTTTTAATGGAGAAAAAACTTTAGAAATGAAAAATGCTGAAGGAGCTATTGATGATGTTACTTTAAAGGAGATTGGAAAAGTATATTCTAATGAGGGTAAGATGATTATTTCAAACGAACTTTTTAATGAATTTTTAGAGACTAAAAATTTAACTAGAGAAGATGTGATCATTGTATTATCAGGAGAAGAAAAAGAAATAGAAAGTTGTATAAATCTTATAAAGAATGAATTTTTAAATTCAGGTGAAGAAATTAAAGTAAACGATTATTTCACATATGATACTTCAAGTGAATGGACAACTCTTATTTTTTCTTTAGTATTACTATTTTTAATAACATTTTCTAATACTATTGGAATTTCATATTTCTTAGTTAAAAATATAGAAAAAGAGATAATTGTAAAAAAGATTGTCGGAGCAACTAACTTTAGCATTGCTAAGGAATTTTTTGCTTATTTTAATAAGATAACTTTGGTATCTTTAGTTATTGCTATAACATCACATTTTATAGTAAGTTTGCTAACTAAAGGTTATTTAGGAAATATGAATATATCAATATCTATTATAAATTTATTTGTTTCATTTATATTTATAATAATTTTTTCAATTATATCTATAATACCGTTTTTAATCTATATAATGAAGATTAAACCCGTAGTTATTACTAGGAGGTCTTAAATGCTATGTATACGTTAAAAAGAATTAAAAAGATGGGGTATTTATTAATATTAATATTAGTACAATTATCATTGTCTCTAGCAATAATAAATAATAGTAGTACTTTGTTTTTAGCAAATCAAAGTAAAAAGAAAGGGTTGGAATCTTTATTTAATGTTAGTAAATCATATTTAGTTAGATTAGTTCCAGTAGATGGATTCGATAATCAAGGGGTGGATTTTGATTATTTTGAAGCATTTGAAGTTGCTAATAAAAATTATGATATATTTTTAAATTTGAAAAAAAGTAATTTAATAAGAAATGATTTTATTTATTATCCAAGCATTATGCCTATAAAAGAAATAAATTTTAATAATATTCCTGAAAAATATCAAGATTTATCAGAAATCAAACAAATGGAAATGTTATCTAAAATACTAGTGTGTGATAATTTTTTAAATAAGAATACTATCAAAGTTTCAGAAGGTAGGACTTTAACGGCGGAAGATACAAAAAAAGATTATAAGAAAGATTATATACCAATATTATTAGGAAGTGACTTTAAGGGGATTTATAAAATAGGTGATAAAATAAATGTAGAAAACTATGCAACTATGAATGATATAGATAATGCGACATTAGAAGTTGTTGGAATAATGGAGGATTATGCTATACCAGCTACTACAAATTATGGAGATGCATTTGCAAGTAGTGTATTATTAGGCAATGCCTTTACTGTCATTCCAACAGTTGATAATTTTATCTCTTTCTCTCATGGTGCAGCAATAGGTGATAGTGGTGTTATTTTAGAGTTAAATGACAATACAAGTATAAATTATATAAAAAATTACTTGAATAAAGAATTTAATAAATTAGGCTTTAAAGTAGATATTTCAGATCTTGGAATGCTTAATAATGTAGCATTAAATTTAACTAGAGATTATAAATCTTCGTTATTCTTAGGAATAGTATTGTGTTTACTTTCTATAATGGGAACTACATGTATATTATTAGGTGTTATTAAACAAAGAAGAAGAGAGTTTGCAATAAAGTTAACTAATGGTGCTAGTATAAACCATATAATAGATGAATTTAAAAAAGAAATTAGAGCTATTTGTATTTTAGCAAGTATTATTTCTATAGGTATTTCTATAGGGAAACTACCTTCTGTAGAAATAATAGCGATAAATATAGGTTTAGTAATTTTAAGTACTTTGATAATTTCAATTATGCCGGTAAGATATCTAAAGAATTTAAAATTAGTAGAATTATTAAAAGAAAAGTAGGGAGGATATAATGATTAAATTAATTGATATAAATAAAATTTACAATAAAGATAAATCAAGCAAATTCATAGCATTGCAAAATTTAAATATTGATATAAAAAAAGGAGAGTTAGTAGCAATAATGGGAACCTCAGGTTCAGGGAAAACAACTCTTTTAAATATATTATCATTGATAGATGATGCATCTAGTGGGAAGTATATATTTAAAGATAAAGATATAACTAAGATGTCATATAAAGATGTATGTAGATTTAGAAATGAAGAGGTTGGAATCGTATTTCAAAATTTCAATCTGTTAAATAATTATAGTATAATTGATAATATTAATATTCCTATTATATATTCTACTAGTAAAGAAAATATGTATAAGAGAGTTTCTAAGATGATTAAACAAATTGGATTAGAAGAGCATAAGAATAAATTAATTGAGGAGCTATCAGGGGGACAAAAGCAAAGAGTTGCTATTGGTCGAGCATTGATAAATAATCCAGAATTAATTTTAGCTGATGAACCTACGGGAGCTTTAGATAAAAAAACTAAAGAAGAAATATTAGAATTGTTTTTACAAATAAATGGAGAGGGAAAAACAGTTATTATAATAACTCATGATATCAATGTAGCTAAAAAATGCAGTAGAATAATAACGCTAGAAGATGGTGTTTTAATTTCTGATACACAGTCTTTAGAGAAAATGAATTAATATTCAATAACTTATTAAAAAATAAAGAAAAACTCATTAGCTATTGAACTCAATAGTTATGAGTTTTTTATATTAATAAACTTAACCATAAAATATTAATAGGATTGGTAGAATGAATTGCAACACCTATTCTAAAGCTAGTTATATCAATAGTTGGTAATCTCAAAAGTAGCATTAAGGTTATGAAAATAGCATTTCAGATTAAGCAAGAAAGACTAGGATTTTTCCTAGTCTTTCTTGCTTAATTTTTCTTGTTAAAATATATAGGTAAGTTTATGCCTGCTTCTGAAAATAAGGTTTTAATAACTGCTAATTTACATACAGAATCTGTATCAACATCATCTAACAGACCTTTTAATAACTTTGCGCTCTCATTTGCCATTCTTAATCTTTGAAACTTATCTACATCAAAGTCATTATTCTCAATAGTCTTATTTAATTTATCTAGTTCTAAATCTTTGGCATCTACTATATTTAATTTCGTATTAATTTTTTCATCAATGTATGAAGTAGAGGTAGTTTCAAGTAGTCCATATTCTTTTAAAAGTCTAGGTTTAACCTCTTTTCTAATCCACTTTCTTAATTTGCTTCCTAAAGGCTTATGTGAAAATTGTAAAAATCCAAATAAACCATCTTCATAAAAAATAATTACTTTTGGTACAAACTTTAAAATTTCATCATCATAATTTTTAAAAGCATTTTTAAATTCTTTCAATTTTGTTCCGGATAAAATATCATAATCTATTCCCTTATCAAACTCCTCATTTTTTATGCAATAAGATATTGCTTTTGACGGTTCTTCATATTGTAAAATTGTAGCCATTTGAATAGCAAGCCAACATACTCTTCCATCATATATGATTGTAAGGACTTTTTGTCCGCAGAATTCATCAATAAATACTTCCATTTTTATCACTCCTTGTATTTAATAATTGGAGTTGATATAATAACTTTAAACCTAAGTTTATTATACAAACTCCGGTTATATAAAGACATTTCTCGCTTAATGAAGAGTAGTAGAAATGTCTTTTTTTGTTTATTTAGATTTTTTCTTATTTTCTAAATCTTTAGAAATAAGTTCGATAATATGATTTTGCATTGTTTTTGCATCAGTTGCCATCTGAATTTTCAATTCTCTATGAAGCTCATCTGACATTCTAAGTGTAATAGCTTTCATATTAAAACCTCCTAAATTTATGGTCTAAACATCTATATATCAAAACATTTAGATATCAAGTTCTCTTTTAGTTTAAACAACAAATAAAATTTTATACTTAAAATTTATAAATAAACTTATCTATAAAAATATTAATAGGTTTGGTAAATGAATTGCGACACCTATTCTAAAATTAGTTATATCAACGATAGATAACCTTAAAAATAGTATTAAGGTTATGAAAAGCAAAAAAAACTATTTTTTAATGAGGTAGATTTTCTATTGATTTAGTAGCAGATAATTACCTTTTAACATATCTTGAAGTACACCACTGAAATACAAATGTATTTTATTTTGGGGAAGTAGTGGTAAAATATGGGATTAAAGTATATAATATTTTTATAGAATTTGTTTCTATATTGGGGTATTTAAAGATAAAAGGGGGTTATATATATGAAAAAAATTAAAATTGCACTTTTAGGACTAGGTAATGTTGGTCGTGGAGTGTGGAAAATCTTTGAGGCTAATAGAGATGAGGTATTTAAACGTTCTGGGTATGATGTTGAGATAGCTAAAATCTTAGTTAGAGATAAGTCAAAACCAAGAGGGGTAGAAGTGCCAGAGGAACTTTTAACAACAAGTTATCATGATATTATTCAGAATGATGAGATTAAAATAGTTGTTGAGCTTATGGGAGGGATTGAACCTGCTAAGGGTTATATCCTTGAGGCTATTAAGAAAGGGAAACATATTGTTACTGCTAATAAGATGTTACTTGCTAAAATGGGTGATGAGCTTTTTGCGGAAGCTGATAAAGCTGGAGTTAAATTCAACTATGAGGCTAGTGTTGCAGGAGGTATTCCAATTATAAGTGGGATTAATGATAGTCTTACAGCTAATAAAATTGAAAAAATGTATGGAATAGTTAATGGAACAACTAACTATATTTTAAGTCAAATGGAGCTTGAGGGAGTAGACTTTGAAGATGCACTTAAAGAAGCACAAGAAAAGGGATATGCAGAGGCAGATCCAACATCAGATATCGAAGGATATGATGCTCAGTATAAACTTGCTATTTTAGCATCTCTTGCTTTTGGAACAAAGGTAGAGGTTGAAGATGTTTATAGAGAGGGGATTACAAGTATTACATCTCATGATATTAAATATGCTAAGGAGCTTGGTCTTAGAATTAAACTTTTAGCAATTGTTAAAGAGGATGATAAAGGGCTTGATTTGAGGGTTCACCCAACAATGATTCCAGCAACTCATCCACTTGCGAATGTGTATGATGCTTTCAATGCTATTTTTATAAAAGGTAACGCAGTTGGTGACCTTATGTTTTATGGAAAGGGAGCTGGAGATTTGCCAACAGGAAGTGCTGTTGTGAGTGATATTATTTCTATTTTAAGAAGTAATGTGGATCATGAAAATGATATTCCGGTAGTTAAAAATAATCTTTGGAAAAAAGAAATTAAAGATATTAAAGATGCTGTGTGTAGATATTATATAAGAATTACAACTATTGATGAACCGGGAGTTTTAAGTTCTTTAACTAAAGCTTTTGGTGATAGTGATGTAAGCATTAGATCATTAATTCAAAGAGGTAAAAGAAGAAATGGTCAGTATGTTACACTTGTTCTTGAAACTCATCACACAACAGAAGGAAATATTATTTCAGCAATTGATGATATTTATGAAATTAAGGAAGTTAAAAAGATTGATAATCTTATTAGAATAGAAGAGTTTAGATAATTTAAATTAAAAAAGATGCTTTCCATTAAGTGTGGAGAGCATCTTTTAGTTTAGAATATTATATGAGCAATTAATGCTATGATTGGTAGAGTTATAAGTGTTCTTTGTATAAAGATTATGAATAGTTCTTTTATGCTTATTGGTATTGATGAACCAAGAAGAACACTTCCTACTTCTGACATGTATATAAGCTGTGTAACTGACACACAAGCTACTACGAATTTTGTGATTTCTGCAATTCCTTCTTGCGCTATCATAACTGAAGGTAGGAACATATCAGAGAATCCAACAAGTATTGTACTAGCAGCTTCTTGTGCATGAGGAATTTGTAATAATTCAAATAAAGGAATAAAAGGTATTCCAAGTATATTAAATAGTGGTGTATATTCTGCAAGGATAAGAGCAATTCCTCCCATAGCCATAACAACTGGAAGTACACCAACCATAATATCTAAAACGTTATGTATTCCCTCGGAAATAAAGTTTTTAAAGCTTGTATTTTTACTAGCTTTTGTTGTCGCAAGTTCTAATCCATAAGAAAATGATGTGTACCCGGCTGGGATTGCATCCGATGATTGTGCTTCCATATCATTATGATAAGTATTTGATTTCTTTTTTAAAGGTCCTATCTTTGGTAATACTATTGCTGCAATAATACTAGCAAGTGTTATTGTAAGATAGAATGGTATAAACATATGTTGAAGTCCAACTTGAGATATAATAACAAAACTAAAAGTTATTGAAACTGCTGAAAAAGTAGTTCCGATTGTACAAGCTTCCTTTTCAGTATAATAGCCCTTTTCATATTGTCTTGATGTAAGAATAACTCCTATTGTTCCATCACCAACCCAAGATGTTAAACAATCTACTGAAGCACGTCCAGGAAGTCCAAATAAAGGTCTCATAAGTTTTGTAAGCATTGTCCCACAGAACTCTAAAAGTCCAAAGTTTAAAAGTAGTGGTAAGAATAATCCTGCAAAAAGGAAAACTCCAAATAATGTTGGTAAAAGGCCTGTAAGTAAAAGACCAGATGTATTTTCACTAATAATAAATTCAGGTCCAATTTTAAAGAATGTAAAAATAGCAAAAACTGCTCCTATAATTCTAACTATATACCAAACTGTTGATGTATTAAAAAGTGAATATAAAGTTTTATTATTCACTATGAAACTCGGTTTTATAAATTTTGTGATTGTAGACATGATTGCGATTCCTGCAATCATAATAGTTAAGATTAATGGTAAGTATTCTGCAAGGCTTGTACTTACCCAGCTAGATAAAAGTGCTACCGGAATAGTTATTCCATCTGCTGTTTTGATAGGTGTCATGAATAGTAATACACCAAGTAATGATGGAATTACAAATTTTAATATATCTGAAGTAGACTGTGCTTTCTTTGCACTTTTACTTGTAATTTCTAACATTTAAAATCCCCCTTAAATTTCAATTAACGTAACTCTTAAAATAATTATATAGAATTAATTTATGTAAATCAACATATTTATGCAGATAAATTACCTATTTTGCATAAATATTCATAAAAATTTCTAATGTTTATAATAAATTTAAAAATATAGATTTTTTTTATTTTGTAAATTGGTAACATAAGTTACCGACTTTATTTTTATAAATTGGTATTATGAGTGCGTGATGAAGAAATTTTACTTTTAAATGTGTATAAAAAATATTCATTTAAATTTATATTAATAGATTTATATAAAGTTGAGGAGATTGTTATTATGGAGAAAAAAATGTTTTGTTTTCAATGTCAAGAAACAGCAGGATGTTCAGGTTGTACAATACAAGGAGTTTGCGGTAAAAGTCCAGAGCTTGCAGCACTTCAAGATTTATTAGTTTATGTTACTAAAGGACTTTGTGCAGTTACAGTTAAAGCAAAAGAAGTTAATGTTGTGAAAGAAGAAATCAATAAATATATTGTTGAATCATTATTTACAACAATAACAAATGCAAACTTTGATAATGAAGTTTTTATTGGAAGAGTTAAAGAAACTATAAGAATTAGAGAAGAGTTAAAAGCAGAGTTAGCTGATAAAGTTAGTTTTGAAAGTTTACCAGAGGCTGCTTTATGGAGTGGTGAAACAAAAGAGGAAATGCTTGCAAAAGCAAAAACAGTTGGAGTTCTTTCAACAGAGAATGAAGACATCAGAAGTTTAAGAGAACTTATAGTTTATGGTGCAAAAGGGCTTTGTGCTTATCTTAAACATGCAGGAGCACTTGGATATTATGATGCAGAGATTGATTTTAATATGCAAAAAATGCTTGTAGCAACAATGGATGATTCTTTATCAGGAGAAGTTCTTACAGGAATGGCTCTTGAAATGGGTAAACTTGGTGTTGATGGAATGGCTATTTTAGATAAAGCTAACACAACAAGCTATGGTCACCCAGAAATGACAAAAGTTAATATTGGTGTTAGAAATAACCCAGCTATCTTAATATCAGGACATGATCTTAAAGATATGGAACAATTATTAGCTCAAACAGAAGGAACAGGAGTAGATGTTTATACTCACAGTGAAATGTTACCAGCACACTACTATCCAGCTTTCAAAAAGTACAGTCACTTTGTAGGTAACTACGGAAATGCATGGTGGAAACAAAAAGAAGAGTTTGAGAGTTTTAATGGACCAGTTCTTATGACAACAAACTGTATTGTTCCTCCAAAAGATAGCTATAAAGATAGAGTTTATACAACAGGAGCAGCAGGGTATGAAGGAATGAAACATATCACAGCTGATAAAAATGGAGTTAAAGATTTCTCAGTGCTTATTGAACATGCTAAGAGATGTGCGGCTCCAACAGAGATTGAAACAGGAGAAATCATTGGTGGATTTGCACATGAACAAGTATTTGCACTTGCAGATAAAGTTGTTGATGCAGTTAAATCAGGAGCTATCAAAAGATTCTTTGTTATGGCAGGGTGTGATGGTAGAGCTAAATCAAGAAATTATTATACAGATTTTGCAAAAGCACTTCCAATGGATACAGTTATTTTAACAGCAGGATGTGCAAAATATAAATATAATAAATTAAACCTTGGAGATATTGGTGGAATTCCAAGAGTTCTTGATGCAGGACAATGTAATGATTCATATTCACTTGTTCTTATAGCATTAAAACTTAAAGAAGTATTTGAACTTACAGATGTAAATGAACTTCCTATAAGTTATAATATTGCTTGGTATGAGCAAAAAGCAGTTATAGTATTACTTTCATTATTACATCTTGGAGTTAAAAATATTCACCTTGGACCAACTCTTCCAGCATTCTTATCACCAAATGTAGCAAATGTTTTAGTTGAAAACTTTGGAATTGGTGGAATTACTAATGTAGAAGATGATATGAAAATGTTTTTAGAGAATTAGTATATAAAATAAACCATTTAAAATCTATGTAAATAGATTTTAAGTGGTTTTTCTTTTTTATCTAAAAGAGAATGAAATTAAATTTCAATTATATTATTTTGATAGAAAAATATACTGAAAAATAAAAATATAACAATGAATAAAAGAAAGAGAAAATTTAAATTATAATTATAAGGGAAAAAAATTATCAAAGTATATTTTTTTAGGAGGTGTTTGTAGTTTTTTTGTAATTGATTTAGAAGATTTTTCTATGCTAGAATACATTAGCAACTAGTTGAAAACAACTTTTCTATTGAGAATAATTTCTCAAAAAAAGCAAGTTTAATAATTTAAAAGGGTTTTAGAACGTTAATAATTTTTATACGAAGGAGCAACAATATTAGTTGTTGGACTAATTTTTTTCCAAAATTAATCAAGCTCCCTACATTCGAAAAGAGTGTAGAGTGATAGACAAGTCGGTCTATCCAAAACTCCTTTAATTGCTGGAAGTTCCTAAAGTCAGCCAAACTACAAAGTAAGAGTGAAATATATCTAAGCTTGAATGTGACGAAAGTAGAAAGAATTGGTTGAATGGCATATGGTTAAATCCTAATTGCTTAAGTAAAACATAATGTTTTATTGAGAATGGATAATCAGCAGCGAAGGTCCGAATAGGATAACGTTCAACGACTAGAGCAAAGCTCGTACCCGAAAGCTCGGGGAAATGGGGAGTATCTGAGTAAGTTTTACATCAGATGGTGATATAGTCTGTGCTCATATGAAAGTATGAGAAGTTCATGAGAGAACTGGTAGAGAGTAGCGATTTCTATTGAACAAAAATTAAGTATTTATTTGCTGCGAATACTTAAGATGAACAGAATATTTTAATGGCGAAAAAGAAAAAAGAATTTGATAAAAGTATTTTTGATAAAGTAGCTAAAAGCTTACAGGATTATAGTGTTTATTCTGATACTGACCTTTTAAATAAACTAGGTAGTTCAGATAAAGGACTAGATGAAGAGGGAGTTTCTAAAAACTTAAAAAAATATGGAAAGAATATAAATACAGGGAAAAAAGAAAGAAATGTTTTTGCACAGTTTTTTATGTCTTTTGTAAATCCGTTTTCAGCTGTACTTGTAATCATAGCAATTATAAGTTATTTAACTGGTGTAGCATTTGTGCCAAAGTCTCAGCAGAGCTGGTCACAAATTTATATCATAGTATTTTTAATACTTACAGGTGGAGTGATTCAGTTTACTCAAGAGTATAGATCGGGAAAGGCTGCAAGAGCTTTAGAAAACTTTGTAAAAACAACATGTTTAGTTAAAAGAGATGATAAGCCTTTTGAAAAAATCGAAACAAAAGATTTAGTTGTAGGGGATATTGTTAAATTACAAACAGGTGATATGGTTCCAGCTGACCTTAAAATTTTAGAGTGTAAAGATTTATTTGTAAGTCAATCAGCTTTAACAGGGGAGTCAGAACCTATACAAAAACTTATAGTAAATAATTCTACTAGTTCAGAAGTGGGAGATTATACAAATATCTGTCTACAAGGAACTAGCGTTGAAAGTGGAACTGCTATTGCAGTTGTCATTGGAACAGGAAAAAATACATACTTTGGTGCTATGCAAGCATCACTTGATGAAGCAGACCCAGAAACAGATTTTGATAGAAGTGTAAGACAAGTGTCTAAAATGCTTTTAAAATTCATGTTTGTAATGGTTCCTTTAGTACTTGTTATAGATTGGTACCAAACAAAGAGTTTCTTAGACTCATTAATGTTTGCGGCATCACTAGCAGTAGGGTTAACACCTGAAATGTTGCCAGCTATCATATCAGAAAACCTTGCAAAAGGTGCTGTTAGAATGGCTAAGAAAAAGACTGTTGTTAAAAAGATAAATTCAATACAAAACTTTGGTTCAATTGAGATACTTTGTACTGATAAAACTGGAACATTAACAGAAGACCACATTAGAGTGGAAGAATGTATTGATGCTTTAGGAAATACATCAGATGAAGTTCTTAAGTATGCTTATATCAATAGTGTTAGTCAAAATGGATTACAAAACGTAATTGATTTTGCAATTATGGATGCAGCTAAAGAAAAAAGTATTGATAATATGATACATAATAAATTTGAAAAAATAGATGAGTTAGCATTTGATTTTAACAGAAGAAGAATGTCAGTACTTATAAATGAGAATGAAATCTCAAAAGTAATCACTAAAGGTGCATTTGAAGAGATGCTAAGCATTTCAAAATACGTTGAAATGAATGGTGAATTATTAGAGATAAATGATAAAATTACTTATGACTTAAAGAAAAAAATAGAGAAATTAAATCTTGAAGGAATGAGAGTAATTGCTGTTGCGAAGAAGCAATTGAGCAAAAACACATTAAGTTTTGAGGATGAATCAGAGATGACATTAGTTGGATTTTTAGGATTCTTAGATCCACCAAAAGAAACAACTAAAGAAGCTTTAGATGCTTTAGATTACTATGGAGTTCATGTAAAAATCTTAACAGGTGATAATGAGCTTGTTACTAAAAAAGTTTGTGAGCAGGTTGGCTTTAAAATTACAGGTATTTTACTTGGAGCTGATGTTGCTCAAATGACAGATGCAGAGCTTGCAAGTGAAGCTTTAAGAGCTAACGTATTTGCAAAACTTAATCCACTTCAAAAAGCAAGAATTGTAAGAGTATTAAAAAATGCTGATAAAGTTGTTGCTTTTATGGGGGATGGAATTAATGATGCGATAGCATTAAAAGAGTCAGATGTAGGAATTTCAGTTGATACAGCAGTTGAAATTGCTAAAGAAGCAGCAGATGTTATTTTACTTGAAAAAGATTTAATGGTACTTAAAGATGGTATTATTGAAGGAAGAAAAGTTTTTGCTAATACTACAAAGTATTTAAAAATTACAGCTAGTTCAAACTACGGTAA
>JBOGAY010000371.1:0-2520 GCA_051655925.1 Sarcina sp.
AGCTACACCAACAGATGAATATATTATTATAAAAGGTAAAGAGTATATTTTAAGAGATAATTCAACTTATGATTTTACAGATTCTAAAAGTGAAGTAGATTTATATACATACTTTGAAAAAGTAAATGCTATTTTATATCGTGAGAATGAGGAGATAAAAAATTATATAGAGAACTAGAACCTTGATGAAAACTATGAATTGATTATTCAATTTATAGTTTTTATTGTTTTAAAAGAAATATATATGGGATATAATTAAGATAAGAGGAAGTGATAAGTTGAACTTACAGAGAGATAAAAAGGAGAGCGTTAAACTTGATCAGATATTAAAATATCTATTTAATACATCTAATAAAGTTTTAGTTAAGTTATTAAACGGTCTTTTTGATGAAAATTTTGATGAAGATGAAGTAGAAATTACAGTTAGTAACAATGAGTATATAGAGGAGTCATTGGATGTTTTAAGAGGAGATATGTTTTATAGTGCTTTAGATTCTAAAGGTAAAAAAGCTAGCTATCATATTGAGTTCCAAACAAAAAATGATTCAACAATGGTTGTAAGAACTTTTGAATATGGTTTTAGAAAAGCAAGAGATGAGGCACAGAATTCAGAGGAAATTAAAACTTTATATTTTCCAAAGCAAAAAGTTATTTTTTTTGAGGAGAATAAAAGTATTGAAAATAGCTTAAAGCTTAAAATAATATTCCCAGATGAAAGTGAACATATCTATGAAGCTGGTGTTATGAAATATTGGGAGTATACAGAAAAAGAAATTTTAGAAAAGAAAATGTATCCATTAATACCATTACAGTTATTTAATTTGAGAAAAGAATTAAAAAGATTAGAGGCTAAAAATGATATAAAAGGTATAAAAGGTTATGCAAAAGAAGCTAGAGTAATTGCTAATAAGCTAGCACATATGTCGAGTGAGTTATTAGATGATGAAGAAATTTATGGAGAAGATTTGCATAAGATGTTATTAGGAATACAGAATCTTATAGAGTATTTAAATAGAGTTTATTTTAAAGATGAGAGTATAGAGGAGGAAGTAGAGAGTATGACAAAAACTTTATATGATCCAGAAGTAGAAAAAAGAGGGATGGAAAAAGGAATAGAAAAAGGTGAAAAGTTAAAACAACTTGAAATAGCAAAAAATCTTTTGGATATTTTAGATGATGAAACAATTTCAATTAAAACAGGGCTTTCAATTGAAGAGGTTAAAAAATTAAGAGAAAATGAAATTTAATACAAAGATTTAAAAGTTTATCATACAAATGATAAGCTTTTTTTATAAGGTTTTAAATTTACTATATTGGAGAAAAGATAAGTCTTAAAAAACTATTAAATAGCATGTTTTGTTAGGTGAAAAGGAGTATAATATAGAAAAAAGATTTTAAGTTTGATTATTGGGGGCGATAGTATGGCTAAATGGAGAGCTAATGAAAAACATAAAAAAATTAATTCAGTTCTAGATATACTTTCAGCAATTATTATAATTGGTTTTACTGTTTATACTTTTATAGCATGGACCTGTGCACCATATACAATTCCAACACATTTTAATATTCAAGGACAAGTAGATGCTTATGGTTCAAAAAATACATTGTTTTTACTTGTTGGAATAGCTATAGCACTTTATTTATTTATGTATTTAATAAGTAGACATCCGGATATAGGAAATTATATAGTGAAAATACATGATGGAAATAGAGAAGCACAGTATAATATGATGTCTACATTTGTAAAGGTATTAAATCTTGAATTAAGCTTAATGTTTGCGTTAATGCAAATAGACATAGTTAAAAGTGCTATTAATAATGGAAGTGGGATTTCTCCATTTACAACACTTCTTCCAATAGCAGGAATGATTATTTCAGTAATTATATATGGTAGATGGTCACTAAAATGTAAATAGAGAGATACTTTTCATAGAGTAAAGATAGGTAATAAAGATGTATATGCCTATCTTTTTGTTTTGTGGAATAAGATAGAATTTAAGAGAAATTAAATAGTCTATGTAAAAATACATCGTAAAATGGTATTATTATAGATAGAAATAATGGACAAGTTGGAGGAATGGATTTAATGGATAAAAATATATATAAATTATATTTGCAGATTTTAGAAGAGGAACTTATTGCAGCAATGGGGTGTACAGAGCCGATAGCAATTGCTTTTGCAGCAGCTAGAGCAGCAGCAGTTCTTGGAGAAGAGCCTACAAAAATAATTGCTAAATGTAGTGGTAATATAATTAAAAATGCTATGTGCGTTACAGTTCCAAATACTGATGGCTTAGTGGGGATAAAAGCTAGTTCAATAATTGGAGCTATAGGTGGAGATGCAGATAAAGGGCTTGAGGTTATAAGTGAAGTAACACAAGAAGATAAAGATAGAACTAAAGAGCTTATGGAGACAGATTACTGTACAATTGAAAATTTAGAGGAAAATATACCTCTTCATATTCAAATGGAAGTATATTCAGAAAATCATAGTGCAATGGTTGAAATTAAGTTTGCACA
>JBOGAY010000372.1:0-28380 GCA_051655925.1 Sarcina sp.
GAGCACCAGAGATTTATCTATGGGATAGTGAGGTAATACAAGAAAATAATATTAGATGGCGACTTTTAGGAAAAGATATGAAAGAGCCTTTAAAAAATTGGATTGTAAAATTATTGAATGAAAATACAGATACACAAACGTATGCTGAGTCGTTTGAGAATTTAAAACCACATCATTTTGTAGATAAGTATGATAAGCAAAATATAATAAATGGTTTTACAAGTCTTTGTCAAAATAAAAACTTATATAATCCAAAAATATTTAAAAATGTAACACCACAAATACAGGAGTTATTAAATCAAGGAATAAATAATTTAACACAAACACAGGTAATACAACTTAACAAAATGCTATTAAAAGAGCAACTGAAAAATAGTGTAGCACCTGTAAATCAATGGTCATCAGCAAGTACTACAGATATGATAAATGATATGAAACAAAGCGGTATCAATAAACTTTGGATAGGGCTTAGTGATTGGACATATGCATATATGAAGCCAAGCCTTGCTAGTGATGCAAATAAACTTGGATATTTAATAGCACCATATGATTCTTATAATATGGTAGAAAAACCTGGTGATATAAATTCCAATACCGCAAATTTTGATGGGACAGATCTTTATAATAATGGCGTTATTGAAAATAAAAATGGACAAATAGTAGCTGGTTTTCATAATAAAGGTAGAACTTTAAATCCAACTTTAGTTTTCCCAGAAGTAAAGGCAAGAGTTGCTAAGGTACTTAAGAATATACCATTCTTTAATTCTTGGTTTATGGATTGTGATGCAGCAGGACAAATATATAATGATTACACACCAAGTCATACAACAACAAAACAACAAGATTTACAAGCGAGAATAGATAGAATGGCGTATGTTGCTAATGATAAAGATATGGTAGTAGGATCAGAACGTGGAGATAGCTATGCAAGTCAAGTTATTGATTTTGCACAAGGTTTAGAATCGCAACCATTTTCATGGATGGAAGCAGGTGCTAAAAATAAAAATAGCAAATATTATACAGGAAGTTATTATGCCCCACTTGGTGGAGTTCCAGCTAAGTTTGGTAAACCTGTGCCAGTAAGACCGTGGATAAAGTCATGTTTAATGAGTCCAGTCTATACAATTCCATTATATAAAATGGTTTATAATAATTCAGTTATAACAACAAATCATTGGCTATGGGGAACATTTAAAGTACAGGGTCTGACAAAGCAAAGATATCTTCATGATTTTCTTTATAATGTACCAGCATTATATCATTTAGATGCAAATGCATGGGCTAATCAAAAAAGTACCATTTTAGCACATAATAAAGTTTGGGCTCCATTTAGTGAAAGGGTTACAAATGAGCCAATGACAGATTTTAAAGTTTTATCAAGTGATAGACTTGTGCAAATGACTGAATATGGAAATAATACAAAAGTAATTGCTAACTTCTCTAATAATACAGTAGTTGAAGATGGTGTAACAATAAAACCTCAATCTTTAGTAATATTTGAAGGTAATCAAAAAATTTATTATACACCTCAAATTTTAACTAATAATTTATAAAATTGTGAATTGAAAATTTATCAATAAAAAAGTTAATTTATCAAATATAATACGAATAAATTTACTTAGTAAAAATCTTCTAATAACTTTTAGTTATTTCATAATAACTAAAAGTTATTTTATATTGCAGAAAATTAAGCGTTATAATTTAAGAGTACAAAAGAAGAAAGGAGAAAAGGAATGAAAAATAGCATTACTTCAAATATGTATTTTAAGATTTTAATAGCTGTTTTAATTGGTGCAATTATATGGTTTATACCAGCCCCAACGGGAGTTAGAGAAGTTGCATGGCATATGTTAGCTATCTTTATAGCAACTATAGCTTGTTGTATTTTGAAACCTATGCCAATAGGTGCTATTGCTATAATTGGGCTTACAGTTACCATATTTACAGGTATAGTAAATATAAAAACTGGACTTTCATCATTTAGTTCGCCAGGAATTTGGCTTATAGTTTTAGCTTTCTTTATATCAAGAGGTTTTATAAAAACTGGATTTGGTTCTAGAATAGCATATAATTTTATAAAAATTTTTGGAAAAAGAACTATAGGACTTTGTTATTCAATGATATTTTGTGATTTGGTTTTAGCACCTGCAACACCAAGTAATACAGCAAGAGCTGGTGGTATAATGTCTCCAATTGTAAAATCTTTATCAGAATCATTTGGGTCATCTCCAGATAATGGAACACAGAAGAAGGTAGGAGCATTTTTAATGTTCTCTGAATTTCATGGAAATATTATCACATCAGCTATGTTTCTTACAGCAATGGCAGCAAATCCATTAGCACAAACATTAGCACAGAACTTAGGTGTTCATATAACTTGGATAGGGTGGTTTATGGCAGCACTTGTACCAGGAATTATATCATTAATTGTAATTCCGATTGTTATATATAAAATATATCCTCCAGAAGTTAAAAAAACACCTGATGCTCCTAAAATTGCTAAAGAAGCTTTAGATAAAATGGGGCCAATGAAAAGAGAAGAAAAGTTAATGGCTGTTGTTTTTGTAATAGTTTTAATATTATGGGCAACAAGTACATTGACACATTTAGACTCAACATTAACAGGGTTCATAGGACTTTCACTACTTTTATTATTTAAGATATTAACATGGGATGATATAAAGGGCGAAAAGGGAGCATGGGACGTTCTTGTTTGGTTTTCTGTACTTGTAATGATGGCAGATCAACTTAACAAACTTGGATTAATTTCTTGGCTTAGTTCATTCTTTAGAAGTGAAGTACATGGAATTAGCTGGCCTATTGTTCTTATAATATTATTATTAGTTTATTTTTATAGCCATTATATATTTGCAAGTGCAACAGCACATGTTAGTGCAATGTATTCAGCACTATTAGCAATCGCACTAGTAAGTGGAGTACCTCCTGTTCTTGCAGCATTAGCACTTGGATTCTTTGGTAACTTATTTGCATCAACAACTCACTATAGTAGTGGACCAGCTCCTGTTTTATATGGACATGGTTATGTATCTCAAAGTAGTTGGTGGAAACTAAACTTTATACTTGGAATTTTGTATATTATAATTTGGATAGGAATTGGAATGCCTTGGTGGAAACTAATTGGTATATATTAAAAAATAAGAAAGGAGAAATAAGTTTAGCAAAGAAATAAACTTATAAAATGAAGAAATGGAAAATTTAAAAGGTATAGATTTATTAAGAAATCCTTTTTTAAATAAAGGAACAGCATTTACAAAAGAAGAAAGAGGAAAATATGAATTAGAAGGACTACTTCCTGTGGCTATTAGAAACATAGATGAGCAAGCAGAGATAGTTTATAAAAGAGTTAATAGTATAGAAGATAATTTAGAGAAAAATTTATATTTAATGAATATATATAATACAAATCGTAGATTATTTTATTATACAGCGGGTAAATATGTAACTGAATTACTCCCTATAATATATACTCCAACAATAGGAGATGCAGTTATAAATTATTCAAAAACATTTGATTCACCAAAAGATGCAGTATTTTTATCAGCTTTTGATATAGATAATATAGAAAAGCAAATAAATGCTGGAATTAAGGATTTAGATGAAATTAAACTTATAGTTGTAACTGATGGAGAAGGTGTTCTTGGAATAGGAGACTGGGGAGTTCAGGGGGTTAATATATCAATAGGAAAACTTGCAGTTTATACTATAGCATCAGGAATAAATCCTAAAAATGTTTTACCAGTAGTTATAGATGCGGGAACAAATAATGAAGAGTTATTAAATTCAGATTTTTATATTGGAAATAAAAAAGAAAGAATGACAGGGGATAAGTACTATAAATATATAGATAAATTTGTAAGTGTAGTTACAAAAATGTTCCCAGATGTTTTAGTTCATTGGGAAGATTTTGGAAGAGGTAATGCTAGAACAATTTTAGAGAAGTATCGTGAAAAGATTTGTACATTTAATGATGACATTCAAGGTACAGGTGTAATGATGGTTTCAGCTTTAAATGCAGTTGCTAAAATTACAAATATAACTGTTAAAGATCACAAAATAGTTATTTTTGGTGGAGGAACAGCAGGGGTTGGAGTATCAGATCAGATTTTATTTGAAAAAATAAGAGCAGGTAAATCAGAGGAAGAAGCATTAAAAGATTTTTATTTAGTTGATAGATATGGTCTTATAATAGATAATATGGAAAATTTAACAGAGGGACAAAGAAAGTATGCTAGAAGCAACAATGAATTTTTAAATCCAATAACAGATTTAGCGAAAATAGTAAAAGAAGTTGAGCCAACAGTTCTGATAGGAACTTCTGGGGTTGCTGGTGCTTTCACAAAGGAAGTTGTAGAAATAATGAGTAGTATAAATGAGAGACCTGCAATAATGCCTATTTCTAATCCAACAAGACTTTGTGAAGCTAAAGCTAGTGATATAATAAAATGGTCTGATGGAAAAGCCTTAGTAGTTACAGGAAGCCCATCAGAACCAGTTGAATATAATGGAGTAACTTATAAGATAGGGCAAGCTAATAATGCTTTATTATATCCAGGACTTGGTCTTGGAATAGTAGCTGCAAAAGCTAAGATGGTAACAGATAATATGTTATCTGCAGCAGCTCATGGTATAGCATCATTACAAGATTTATCAAAAGAAGGGGCTGCAATATTGCCACCTGTTAATCTTTTAAGAGAAGCATCTAAATTAGTTGCAGTATCTGTTGTTAATCAAGCAATTGCAGATGGGGTGAATAAGTATTCAATTGAGAATAGCGAAAAAGTTATAGAAGAACTTATCTGGAACGCAGAATATTAAAAGAAAGCCTACTTAGTGATTTATATCATTAAGTAGGCTTTCTTTTATTTACTTTAATTTTGAAGAAATGATATACTTAGGTATAGTTTATTAAAGGTATGTAGATTTAATAAAATTATTTGTATTTTAAAAGGGAGTAGTAAAATTAGAAGTTTTAAAATATTAAAAATGATAAGATTTTAATATGAAATTTTACGTGATTTATATGAATATAAGAGATTTAGAATATTTTAATAGTGTTTGTAAAACTAAAAACTTTACAAAAGCAGCAAAAGAATTATTTGTTTCACAACCAGCAATTACAAATTCAATAAATAGATTAGAATTAGAGTTAAAATCTAAGCTGATTGAAAGAAATCCATTTAATAAAGAAATTATGTTAACAGAGGCAGGAGAGATTGTCAAAAAACATTCTAAAAATATATTTAATGAAATTGATGAAATGAATTTAGAAATATCAAAAATTAAAGATAAAAAGATTAAATTTGGAATACCACCTATGATAGGGGCATATTTTTTCCCTTTATTTATAGGTGAATTGATGAAAAAAAATCTTGAAGAAGATATTGAATTTGTAGAAGTTGGTTCATTAAAAATGAATGAATTCATAAAAGAAGGTAAGGTTGATATAGCTATAATAGGATCTTTAGATAAAATAAATAACGAAAATGTAGAAAGTACATTACTTAAGATAGATAAGTTTAAAGTTTGTGTTGGAAAAAAACATAGGCTAGCTAGAAAGAAAAAATTGACTTTGAAAGATATTGAAAATGAAATTTTTATTGTATTAGGAAGTTCTTATATACATGGTGAGGTTATAAAATCATTAATTGAAAGTAGTAAAATAAATCCTAAAAAGATTTTCAATTCAGATGAAATACAAACAACTAAATCATTAATTGCATCAGATGTTGGAATAGGAATTATGATAAATATGGCTGTGCAGCATATGCCAGGAATAAAAGTGATAGATCTTGAAGAGGACATGCCATTTTATATATCAATTGTTGTTAAAAAAAATCATTATATAACAACTAAAGAGAAAGAGATAATAGATACAATAATTATTAATAATAAAAATAGTTGATATAAAAACAAAAGTTCTTAAGATTTTGATGGTATAATCGTTAAGAGAGAAGGTGAGGTTTATTGAAAAACAAAAGAAAAAAAATAATAATTTTAATAGCAATAATATTAATAATTTTGATAGGGGTAGGAGTAGGAAGCTTTTACTTTTTAACAAGAAGTAGAGGAGTTATTCCAATAGCACAGGTTAAGCCAACTAAAACATTTGCATCGCAAATGAATAAAAATTTATTTGAATTTGAAAGAAATGAGCTTAATGACACAAACGTTATGAATCAAGCTATCCTAGCAAGAGGTGGATGTGCACTTAATACATGCGTACTTTTCCAGTCAAACGCACTAAGAAGTATAGGTGTGAATGTGCCTCAAAATATTACATTCACTACAAATCTTGCACAATACTTAGAGAACAATGGTTGGAAAGCAGAGACCAATTTTAAAAATCTTCAAAGTGGAGATCTATGTTTTGCAGGTAATACACATACATTTGTATTTATGGGATGGGAGCAAAAGTCTAAAGATTTAGCATATGTAATGGGTGATGAATCTTATATGTTTCATGAAACTTATAGTATAAGAAATTTAAATGGAATAGTTGGAAATGCTTCAAATGGAAATAATGGTCAATATCAAACGACTTTTTATTTAAAGTATGTAGGAAAAGATAATGTAAAACCATTAGTGCCTAATACACAAGCAGAAAATATAATTAAAAATTCTTTAGGAAGAGTTTCTGTTAAATCTCCTAGTGGATTATGGATGACTAGTCAAATGAGTAATTCAAGTGAAAAATTAGTATGTTTAGATACTAATCTTATATTATATGTATTAAAATCTCAAAATGGTTGGTACCAAGTTTATTACAATGGACAGATAGGATGGGTACAAGCAGCTTATACAACAGGACTTGGCAATCCGATTGCAAATAGCAGTGAAAATATAGAAAGTCAAAATAGTAATAACAACTAAATTATTTATAATAAGTAACTGTGATTGATTAAAATTATAATTAGAGTTATAATAACAAATAATATAAAAAGTATATATAAATTACTCTAATTGCTGGGTGATTTATTTAAAGGAGCAATTACAATGAATGAATTCAAATTTGATGTGCAGTTATTAATTGAAGGAGAAAATCTTTCAGAAGATAATATAACAGATTATATAAATGAAAATATTAAAGGAGACTGTCTTTTAGCTGTTGGTGATGATGAATTAATCAAAATACACTTCCATACTAATGAACCTTGGCAAGTGCTTGAGTATTGTTCATCACTTGGAGATATTTTTGATGTTGTAATAGAAAATTTACACCGTCAAGAAAAAGGGCTTAAGGCATAAAAATATAAAAATATAAGGGCTATATTAAAATACTAAATTATTTAAAGAATATACATATATTCTTTAAATAAAAAGGTTAAATTTTGATATAGCCTATTTTTTATTTGAGCAATAGTAAAGGGTGGATAAGTATGAAAAATTATTTTTCAATAGGTGAAGTGAGTAAGATGTTTGAGGTGAGTATCCCAACTCTTAGATATTATGATAAAATAGGCATTTTAAAGCCTAATATAAATAAGGATAATGATTATAGAGTTTATAGTTTTAAAGATATCTATTTATTATCGGCAATTTTAGGTGCAAGATATTTAGAAGTACCAATAAAAGATATAGAATATTATTTAGGAAGAGAAGATTTAGATTTAGATATGTATTTAGCTTTTATGGAGAAGCAAGAGATGCTTTTAAAAGAGAAAATAATGCATTTAAAAAAAATAAAAAATTCTGTAATTGAAGGAAAAGAAGAAATCAAGAGAGCAAAACAAGTTCAGGGAAATTTTAATTTAGAAAATATAAAAAAAGAATTTATCAATACATATTTATATAAAATTTTAATAAAAGAATTGATAAAAGAAGGTAATTGTAAAAGGTTTAGTAAGGTGTTAGAAATAAAAAATAAAAAATTTGAATATTTCACTTTATTTAATATGGAAAATGAAAATGATTTAATATTAGATGAAAATTTTGTTTATATAGAAAAAAATAAAGAGAGTCAAAGTATTTTGAGTAAAATAAATAAATCAAATTTTGAAGTCGTTAAAATAGAAAAAGAAATAATGAAAATTGAGTTTTTGGGCACTGAAAAAGATATAAAAAAATATATATTTAAAATTACTCAGTTTATGAACTTAAAGAAAGCAAAAATTTATTTGAAAACTAGAAGTTACTTTACAACTAAGGAAGAAGATTATGCATTTGTTGAAATTTTAGTGGATTAGAAATTTTAGTAGATTAGAAATTTTAGTAGATTGGAAATTTTAAAAAATAAAAGTTTAATTATTGCCTTGACTCTAAAGTTACTTCATAGTTTATACTTGTTTTTATTGAAAGAATTATTTGTTTTGAGAGAAAAAATTAAATGATTTTTAAAAAATAAATTTATAGATAAATAAAAACAAATGGGAGGTTTTTTTAGGTGAAAATGACAAAAAAATTAGCTTTTGTAGCATGGATTTTAGGAGTAATAGCAATTTGTAGTTTTTTACCATTTGGAAGAGATAATTTAATGGTTGCAATGTCTTCAATACTTTTAGTTCCAGAGCTTATTAAAGAGGACTATACGCAAAGTAAATTAAAAGAAACTTTTAAACTAATTTGTGTATGTTTTGTATTATCTACAGCAGCTTCAATGTTTAGCTTTAATTTATATATAGGAACATTATTAACATTAATAATTTCATTTTGTATTTATTATTTTTATACTTATGAGGATAGAGAATCTCAATCTATGATATTCATGATATATTATATATTAATATTATCAATACCAATGAAAAGTTTATCACAATTACCAATGAGAATGCTTTGTACAGTATATGGAGCGATAATAGCAATGATATTATATTTTATAATTTATAGAACTAATAGAATAAAATTAGCTAGTAAAAGAGTAGAAAAAGCAATTAAAGATTTAAAATTATATAAAGAAAATAAAAATAATTTAAATGAAATAATTAGAAATTTAGAATGTGCGCAAGATGATTTGATTAAAAATATGGAAAAAGATTTTAAAAATAAAAATAATTTATTAAAACAGGAAACTATAATAGAGTTTATTAAGAATATAGCATATTTATTAGATGAATCAGATAAAGAGATTATAGATTATAATGAAGTACTTGATAAAATATATGAGGTGTACAAAGGGAATTTTGAATTTGAAAAATTTGAAAAAACAATTTTGAGATTTGAAATGACTAATTATGATAATAAAATTTTAAGTGATGTAGTAAAAAAATTTATAAAAATTTATAAAAAATTAGCAGAAGATAGTTCATATGTAGCTAATAAAAATAATTTTAAGCAAATAGTCAAAGAGTATAGTACTAATTTTAACTTGAATTATAAATTATATTTTAGTATGGAATCTATAAAAATGAATTTAGCTATTAAAGGAAGTATATTAACAACAATTGCAGTTTTTATAGTTTTTTATTTTAATATTCCTAACGGAAGATGGATATTATATACTATAACAGTTACATATTTACCATTTTCAGATTTAGGAATTAAAAAGTTAAGTGATAGAATTTGGGGAACAGGTATAGGCTTTGTTTTATCTATTATAATATTTACAATTTCTCATAATACAATTTTTATAATAGTTTGTATCTTAATAGCTTTATATTTTTCAATATATTATATACCTTATAATAAAAGGGCTATATTCATAACATTTACAGCAATAGCAAGTGATTACTTTATAGAACCAACAGAAGGTTATATTACAATTTGTATTTATAGATTAGTATTTGTAATTCTTGCTGCAGCAATTACATACGTTGTATTAAAATTTATATGGCCAGTTAATGTTAAAAAAAGCATTGATGTTTTAAAAAGAAATTATGAAGATTTAAATAATTTAATAAGTGACAATAAAGATATAAATCAAAACGAAATTTATAAAATTTTGATTATAAATAAATTACTAAAAAGAAGAAGTGAGTTTTTAAGCAAATATACAGATGTAAAAGAAGTTTTAGAAATTTCTAAAAAAATAAAAGAGAAATATAAATATTTTAACTATATAATTTAGGGTTATTGACATATAAAATACAAATAATTAGTTTAAACTAAAAATAAATTTTATGTCGAGGTAGTAGGAAATGAAAGAGTATACAAAAGAAGAGATAGAAAATTATATTAAAGAAAATCCTATAGCAATGATTTACTTTAGTGGTGGAACTTGTAGCGCTTGTCCTGCAATTAAAGAAAAAATAAAAATAATTTTAGGTAAATATGAAAAAACTAAATTTTTAGATATTGAAGCAGCTAGCAATTTAGAAATTAGTGCTATGTATAATGCATTTTCAGTTCCAGTTTCAATTTTATTTATTGATGGAAAAGAGGCATTAAGATATGGCAGAAACATTGATTTTATGGAATTTGAGAAGAGCTTAAGCAGATATTATGAATTGATTTTTTAGTTTTATAAAATTTGATAAAAGAACTGTATTAAAATAAGTTTTAATGCAGTTCTTTTAATATTAAAATATATTTTCAAAAGAAATTTTTTGTAGGTTTATAAATTTTTCAAGATGTAATTTTAGAGAAACTAAGTTTGCAGAAACTTCTTCAAGTGTCTGAGTTGATGCATAGGAATGTATTATATGTGTTTGTGTGCTTAAAAGGTCTAAGTATTCATGACTTAAATATATTGATAAAAAACTTGCATTTGCATTTAAACAATTTTCTAATTCAACAATAGAACTTGTAAGGTTATCCCATTTTTCTGGTGTTTTAGCACATTTTAAATCTTCTGTAATATGTTCTATAAAGTAAACTTTATCTAAAAAAGAATAAAGAATTTTTTCGGATCTATTATTTATAAGAATTATAAACGTTATAAGGATTATACAAATTATTGATGAGATAATTTTTTGATTAGAAAAAAGTTTTTTAAACATAAATCCACCCTTTTGAATTATCCTTTGTTTGATAACTTAAATTTTTATTAGAATCTATAACTATAATTGCGATATTATCAATATTTTGTGATATTTTAATTTTTTCAAAAAGCCAATTTTCATCTTTTTCTATTTTTTTTAAATTTTTTTTTGAGCTACGACCATTATAAAATAAAATTAAAGGTAAATTATCAACTTCATCTATATTCACTGTTTCATTTTTGCAGAAAAAAGAAAAGTTACCGTCATTTTCAAATACACAAAATGCAACATCTTGAATGTTTAAAATTCCTTGCTTTCTTATTGCTTCCATTAAATCTGAAATAGCTAAATTTTGTGATTTAATATTTTCAAAATTTAAAAGTCCATCTTCAATTAAGACAACGGGTTCGCCATCTAATAAATGTCTTATAAATGGAACATTTACTTGAAAAGTCATCAGAATTGTTTTTATAAGCAATAATGCTGTAATCGGCACAATTCCAAGAATTAAAGGTAATTTTTGGTCTTGCATTGGTAAGGTTGCTAAATCTGTGAGAAGCATAGTTATAGCTAACTCATAAGGTTGCATTTCACCAAGTTGCCTTTTTCCTAGCAATCGAATAGATATAATAATAATTGTGTATAAAATAAAAGTTCTAATAAATATAATAAACATAAAAACACCTCAGGAATATTATGGCTAAAATGCAAAAGATATATACTAATAATAGAAAATCTAAGAAAAACAAAAGATTTTGTATAATATTAAATATAGTATAAAATAACTCTTTTAAAACAGTGAATATGACCAAGAAATAGGTTTGTTAATAAAACTTTTTCTTATTATAATAATCTTATCGATATATAATAGACTTAATTTAAAATAGCGGGGAGAGTTTTAGTTGAATAACGGAAGAAGAAATAAAGGTTTTATAATAGGAGCTATTGTTGTAATAGTGATAGTAGTTATTGGAATGATGGTTCATTCTCATAATACAAGATCACCATACTATGATTCATATGGTTCATCTTATCATCATGATGATTCATCACTTGGAAGAAGTGTTGTGAATAGTGCTGTTAAAGGTGCAGTTTCAGGTTATGTAGCAGGGAAAGTTATGAATCACTATGCTAACAAAAATAGAGCAAATTATAATAATAATAATAATACTTCATCATATGGACATCACTATTATGGGGATGCAAGTAATGGATCTTTTAGTCGTAGTGGTAGAAGTAGCCATCATAGTGGTCGTAGATAAATAAGAGTGTTAGATAATAAAATAAAAAAGTAAAGTTAAAATTAGAATTAAAAATTAAAAACACAATAAGAAGCAAGAATAAGAGTGACATCTAATTTTAGTATCATTAAAATAATGATTTTATAAAAATAATAGCATCTAAAATTTCTATAAAAGTTTTAGCTGCTATTTGTTTTTTTTATATTATTTTTCTTAACATAATAATCTTAGAAACTAGCTCTTTATTTCAAGTCTTATAAAATTGTAACTGTGTACATTTGTTGAGCACAAGTGTACATATCATTATTTGTTGCAATTATCACTAATTAGTGATAATATTAAATCAAGTTAAAAATACGTTCAAAAAATTTTTGGATAAATAACACTAATTAGTGATATTTATTTTAGAATGGAGAAAAAACATATGATAAAATTTTTAAAAAAATTATTTGGAATAGAAGGAGAACAAAAGATGGAAAAAGTATTATATATAATTGCAAACCCTAAAGAGGAGTCAAAATCATTTGGATTACAAGTAGGAAGAGAGTTTATAAATGAATATAAAGTAAGTAATAAAAATATTCAAGTATCAGAAATTAATCTTTATGAGGATAATATTCCTTTAATAGATAAAGATATATTAACAGCATGGGATGAACTTGCAGCAGGAGTTGAGTTTGATAAATTAACAGATGCTCAAAAAACAAAAGTAGCAAGATTTAATGAATTAACAGATCAATTTGTTGAAGCTGATAAATATGTATTTGTAACACCAATGTGGAATTTAGCTATGCCAGCAATGATGAAGGCTTACTTAGATATAGCAACAGTTGCGGGAAAAACATTCAAATACACAGAGAATGGACCAGTAGGTTTATTAAATGGGAAAAAGGCAATGCACATATATGCAACAGGTGGAGTTTACTCAGAAGGACCTACAAAAGCATATGATCATGGAGATAGCTATTTAAGAGCAATCTTAGGATTTATAGGAATTTCAGATGTTGAAACTGTATTTGTAGAAGGTATGGCAGCAACACCACAAAATGCAGAAGAGATAAAAGAAAAAGCAATAGAAAAGGCTAAAGGACTTGCTAAAACTTTCTAATAAGAAAGTTTTAGTATCTTTAGAGTGTAATAATGAAAAACTATTTTAGTAAATTTATAACCAATCAAAGAACTCCTCTAAAAATTAATTTAGAAGATAGTTTGATTGGTCTAATAGGTGGATTTATAACAATAGCATTACTTGCTTTATTAACAAAAGATGCAGGGACTTTATGGCTTATAGCACCTTTTGGAGCAAGTTGTGTTTTAGTTTTTGGAGTTTGGAATGCACCCTTATCACAACCTAGAAATGTAATAGGTGGACATTTAATATCAAGTTTTATAGGAATAATCATTTATAAATTTATGGGAAATACACCAATTTCAATTGGACTTGGAGTAGGTCTTGCCATTGCTATAATGATTTTAACTAAAACAACACATCCTCCAGCAGGAGCAGACCCGATTGTAGCTATAATGGCTGGAAGTGGTTTTGGATTTTTATTTAAACCTGTATTTTTTGGCGCAATTATTATAGTTGTAATAGGACTTCTTATTAATAACATTAGTAAAATCAGAAAGTATCCAACATTTTGGATTTAACTTTAATATAAGAGAAGAAATTTATATTATAATTACATAATTTATAAAATACATAACAAAGAAAACTTCTTAGAATTTATCTAGGGAGTTTTCTTTATTTTTTCTTTATTTTTAACTGATTAAATCTAAAATTTTGTTATGTAAAATTATATTTATATTCAGTGAGGGGGAGAAAGGATGTTAAGTGTAAAAAATATAAGTAAAGAGTTTAATAATGAAAAGGTATTAAAGGATATAAGTTTAGAAATTAAAGAAAATGATTTTATAACTATTATGGGACCTTCAGGTGGGGGAAAGTCGACATTGTTGCAGATTATATCATTACTTACAGAACCAAGCGAGGGAGAAGTTTGGTTTGGAAATTCAAAAGTAAATTTTAAAAAAGAAAAAAATATAAATTTAATTAGAAGAGAAAATATTTCAATGATATTTCAAAATGCAAATTTGATAAGTTCACTTAATGTTTTAGAAAATATTCTTATAACTACCAATACTAATGAAAGTTATAAAGATAAAGTTACAAGAATAAAAAACTTACTTGATAAAGTGGGTCTTTCTAAAAAATATGATAGTAGTGTAACTTCACTTTCAGGTGGAGAAGCTCAAAGAGTTTCTATTGCTAGAGCACTTATTAATAAACCAAAATTAATTTTATGTGATGAGCCAACTGGTGCTTTGGATTCTAAAAATACTAAAAAAATAATGCAGTTATTGCTTAATGTTCAAAAAGAGAATAAAACTACTTTAATTATAGTGACACATGATAAAGAAATTGGAGAACTTGGTGAAAGAAAAATATTTTTAAAGGATGGAGAACTTTATGAAGTGGCAAACAATTTTTAGAACATATAGTATCAAAAGGTTAAAAAAGGAGAAACTATTATTTTTATTTACAGCTATGTCAATCCTAATAGCTACAACTATTTCAATATTAATTCCTTGTATAAATATTGAAAATGAAGGGTTTATAGAAAGAAATATAGAAAAAGTAAATGATGGTGATTTAAGTATAGAGTTTAAAGGACCACAGCCAAGTGAATTTTATAAGTTATTAGAAGAAAGAACAGATAAGGGAGATATTATAAGAGAAAGTAAAATTTCTAATTGCTATTATAAGAAGGGTTCTAACAGTATAATTTAAGTATATTAACAGTAATTGGATATATTTTTTCAGCGATTGCAATAATTAGTACAACTATAGTTATTATTTTAAAGAGGAAGAGAGATATAGCAATTTTAAGAATTTTAACTTTTGATTTAAAGGAGATAAGAAAAGCTTTTATAGTAGAAATTTCTTTGTGGATTTTTTTACCTATACTTTTAAGTGGTGTAATTAGTTATTTTTCATTAGAGGGAATTTTGAGTGTATCAGGAATTTCTATTGATGGAATAAGTAATGCAAGTATAGTGACGATGCTAAAAGGTATATTATTTAACACAGCATTATTTTTTTTATTGATAAATATCTCTCTCATGTTATTAAAGGGGATTACACCAATTTCTATTTTTAGAGAAGATAATAATATTTTAAGAAAAACTAATAAGAAAGTCTTTTTGATAGCAATTTTTATGATACCAATATTATTAGTTGTATATTCAGTATTTTGTGGAGAGATAGAAAATATTGGTGGAATAGTAATTGTGATAAGTGGGATTTTAATTTTCTTAGGAATGATAGCAAGTGTTATAAAGATTTTAGCAAAGCTGAAATTTAAAAATTATGAACTTATGTATAGTATAAAGTCTATAAAGAATAGTTTTTCCTATTTTGTATTAGTTGTTTTAAGTTTAACTATGACACTTTGGGTAATGCTTATAGGATTTAATTTAGAAAATGCTATTAAGGAAAATTATAATGAAGCTTTAGATAATTCGCTTCCATATAATTATTATATAAAAAGTGAAGATGAAAGCGAAACTAAAAAAATACTAAAAAGTAGCTTAGAAGTAGAAGGCGTAATTAGATATTCAGCAATAGAGGGAATCATTAAAAATCAGGACTTTAATGATTATTTTAGAATGATTGAAATCAATGAAGTTGATGAAAAGGACTATGGAATTGACTTTAGAGTAATTGAAGGAGAAAACTTATTTGAAGGAGAAGAAGGCGTTCTTATTTCAGATGTATTACAGAGTAAAAGTGGAGTTAAAGTAAATGATATTTTAGAGATTGAAACAAGCAAGGAAAGGATTGAAAAAAGGGTAAAAGGAATATATAAATCAGGTGGAGTAAATACATTATCAATTTTAAAGGAAAATGTGGAATGGGGAGATGGAGCAGAATTTTTAGTTAAGGCAACAAGTGGGAAGTTTATTGATAATATTAAGAATTCTAGTGTTATAGCAGTTGATGACCTTGGGGAAAAGATGGCAGTTTATGTATCAGGATTTTTAAAGCTTTTTAGAATAGTTTCGATAATATGTTTTTTAGGAACGATTTTGTTTAATATCAATATTGTTTATATAAATTGTAGTAAAGATGAGCGGGATGAAGAGATTTTATTAAGTCTTGGGTGTGGAAAAGAATTTATTTTAAGAGGGCATATAATTAAGATAATAATATCTATGAGTCTTGCAGTTATTCTTTCACTTGGAATATATAGTGCAATAGTTAAATTGTTTTTTGCTATGATGTTCAATGGGCGTGGAGAAATATCTGTGGAAATTGTGTTTATAAACATAATTTTAGGATTAATTATTTCAGTTATAAGTTTTAGATATCCTTTTAAAAAGATAGTAAAAAAGAAAGAATTAGAACTACTTAGGATAGATTAGTTTTAAATAGTTTGATTAAAATAATTACATTTTAATCAAACTATTACTTTATATAAATTGGGGGAAGTATGAGAGAAAAAATTTTAATAATAGAAGATGATTTAGATATAGTAGAAATGGTTAGAGATTATTTAAGTAAAGAAGAGTATGAAGTTTACATAGAGAATGATGGAGATAGTGGAGTTAGGTGTTTGAAGAAAGAAAGTATAGATTTAATTCTCTTAGATGTTATGATGAAAGGGTTAGATGAGTATCAGACTTTAAATAAGATTAGAGCTTTTTCACAAATTCCAGTTATGATGGTTACTGCTAGAGGTGCGCAGCTAGATAAAGTTAAAGGATTTAAAAATGGTTGTGATGATTATATTACAAAGCCATTTGATTTAGTTGAGTTAAGTCTAAGAATTAATGCTATTTTAAGAAGAGCAGTCAGACAGGATAAAGTTGATAATTCAAAGCTTACTTATAAAGATTTGATTATAGATATAAATGAGTTTAAAGTCTTAAAGCAGGAAAATGAGATAAAACTCACTAAAAAAGAGTTTGAAATATTAAAATTACTTATTGAAAATAAAGGTAGAGTTTATACAACTGAAAATATTTATACTTCAATTTGGAAAGATGAGTATTTACCTAATGATAATACAGTAATTACTCATATTAGAAATTTAAGAGAAAAAATAGGCGACAAAGTTAAGGATTCTATTTATATCAAAACTATATGGGGAGTTGGATATAAGATTGAAAAAGATAGTTAAATTAAAGTATGAATTTATGATTGCAGGAGTATTTTCGTTAATAGTTGGCGGTGTTCTAGCAATTTCTTTAAGCAGTTTAGTAGAGGAATTGATTTTTAAAAATAGGGACTTTAATGAATTAGCTAATAAAAGAAATGAAAGTGTTTTAGAAAATTTATATCATTTTGTAGATACAAAAAGTCAAGATGAGCAGATAGTATATCAAGGGTTAGAAGATTTTAAAAATAATTTTAATAGCAATTATGGGAATAACGCTTTTATTGTAGATAATAATGGAAATGTAAAGCTAACACATAGCAATCTTGGAATAAAACAGATTGATATTAGTGCGGGAGAAGGTAAATTTATAAGTATAAATAACCAAAAGTATGTGGGGAAAAATATTTTTAAAATAAATGATGATAGTATTTTAGTTTTGTTATATGAAAATTACATTGATGATGACTTAAATGTTATAGTGTTTGGAATGATATTATCAGGATTTATATTTATAATGATAGTCACTTCAAGAGTAAAGTATATAACTGAGATTAGTAATTCACTTAGAAAAATAGCAAAGGGAGATTTAACAAGTAGAGTAGACATTAAATATAAAAATGAACTTAGAACTTTAGGTGAAGATATAAATTATATGGCAGAGGAATTACAAAGAGAGGATCAGGAACAAAGGGAATTTATAACTAATATTTCACACGATTTAAGAACACCGTTAACAACAATGCTTGGCTATCTTAAAATGCTAGATGCAGGTACTTATAAAAATGAGGATGAACTTAAAAAGTATATTAAAATTACAAGTAGAAAAGGAAATAATCTTAAAACAATGATAGATGATTTTTTTGATTATGCGAAAATTTCATCAAATGATATAGATGAAGAGAAAGTTTTAATAAATTTAAATGAAATGATATTACAGTTAATTTCGGAAGAGGAAATTCATCTACAAGAAAAAAATTTGAGTATAAAAGTTGAATTAGATAATTCAAGTATATTTACTTATGTAAATCCAATGCTTATATATAGAGCTTTTAATAATTTAATAAGTAATGCAATAAAATACTCAAAAGAGAGTACAGAAATAACTATTAAATTAAAACTCGAAGAGTGTGAAGCTATAACCTATGGAGTTTTATATGTAGCAAATATCCCTAGAGATAAAATTACAAGAGAGCATACTAGTAAGTTATTTAAGCGATTATATAAAGTTGATAAATCAAGAAATGATAAAGGAAGTGGGCTTGGTTTAGTTATAACAGAAGAGATAATTAAAAATCATAATGGTTTTGTAAAAGTTGACTTAGTTGAGGAGAAAATTATATTTAGTATAGGACTTATTAGAGAGGTAATTTGATAAATGATTAAGTATAAAATATTGAATGACAAGCTAGAGTTAGAGAAATTTCTAACTTGAGCTTTTTTGTTGTTAAAATAAATTTAAATGATTACATTATATGTAAATAAATGGTAAAATTAAGGTGTGAATAATATAAGGGGGAATTTTATATGAGGAAATTCAAAAAACATATTTCTTCAGTACTTTGCTTACTTTTTGTAATGGCACTTGTAGGTTCAAATTCACATCTTGCTTTTGCAAAAGCTAAGTCTGCACCAACAACTCCAGCTATTTCGCATAATAACTGGTCGGGTGAAAATAACTTTGAAATAACTATGAATATGTGGTGGGGAGAAAATGGTACATCAGTTAAGTTATATGAAAACGGTAAACTGATTGATGAAAAAATTTTAACTGATAACTCACCGAATGAGCAAAAAGCTACTTTTACAATCTCTAATAGAGATAAGGGAACTTACAAATATAAGGTTGAACTTATAAATGAGTATGGTAAGTCAACAAGTAGCGAGATTTCTGTAAATGTTACTAAAGAGTTTTCAGGAGAAACACAAAAGCCAGCAGTTCCAACAGGACTTAAAGCGCAAGTAGATGGTTCTAATACTATAGTAGTTTCTTGGAATTCTGTGGAAAGTGCGACTTCATATGATTTAGAAGTTGATGGAAAGGTTTTTGAAAATGTTAAATCACCTTTTAAGCATGAAAATCTTGAAGCTGCTTCAAAGCACACTTATAAAGTAAGATCTGTAAAAGCTACTGCTAAAAGTGATTTTAGTAAAGAAGTTGTAGCAATAACAGAAAACAATAATGGAATACTTGATCCAGTTGTATTTCCAGCTACACCAAGAAACTTTAAAGTTACTCAAACAGGTAAGGGGAGTGTAAAACTTACTTGGGAAGCAGTAAAAGATGCAGAATTTTATGAAATTGAAATTGATCATCAAATGTATAGAACTACAAAAACAGAAATAGTTAAAGATGGACTTATCACAGGTGATAAATATCCGTTTAGAGTTAGAACAAGAAATCATGTAGGAGCAAGTGAGTGGACAGAGCACACATATCTTACAATTCAAGATACAATAAATCCACCAGAACCACCAGTTGATCCACCTGTATCAGATGGGCTTCCAAAAAATCTTTTAGTTGGTTATTGGCATAATTTTGATAATGGTTCAACATCAACACCACTTAAAGATACATCATTAAATTATGATATTATAGATGTTGCTTTTGCTGAGTCTATGCCAGATCAAGCGACAATGTACTTTGATCCTTATAATGCAACACCAGAAGAGTTTAAAAAAGAGGTTGAGTATTTACAATCAAAGGGTAAAAAAGTGATAATTTCTATAGGAGGACAAAATGGAAGACTTCATCTTGATACTAAGGAGAAGGAAGATATATTTGTTGAAACTATGATAGAAATTATTGAAAGATATGGGTTTGATGGAATGGATATCGATCTTGAAGGTGGAGCTGTTTCTCTTGGGCCAGGGGATGTAGATATAAATAATCCTACAACACCTAAGGTTGTAAACTTAATAAGTGCAACTAAGAGAATTTGTAGCCATTTTGGAAAAGATTTTATTTTAACAATGGCACCAGAAGTAACTTATGTTCAAGGTGGGCTTGTTGCTTATGCTGGACCTTGGGGAGCATATCTTCCAGTAATTCATAACTTAAGAGATGAATTAACTCTTTTACATGTTCAACATTACAACCACGGCTCACAAGAAGGAATGGATGGAAACACATATGCACAAGGAACAGCTGATTTCCAAGTTGCAATGGCAGAAATGATGATTACAGGATTCAATGTTGGAAGAAATCCAGAAAATTTCTTCCCAGGACTTCCAGCATCAAAAGTTGCTATAGGTCTTCCATCATCAAGACAAGCAGCAGGAAGTGGATATATCACAGAAGCAGAAGTTATAAAAGCTTTAGACTATCTTATTAAAGGAAAAGACTTTGGAGGGAAATATAAGCTTAAAAATCCACAAGGATATAAAGATTTCAGAGGTGTTATGACTTGGTCAACAAACTGGGATGAAACTGTGAATTTCCAGTTCTCTAATGCATATAGAAATTACTTTGATGCATTGAAATAGAATAAATATAAATTGAGGAAGGTTTGATCTTTTAAAGATGGAACCTTCCTTTTTACATATAAAAGTTTTAAATTTATTAAAAAGATAGTAGTTAAATTTGAGATTAATAAAGAAGATAAAATTTCATGATAATTAGAGTTTTAGTTAATATTAAAAAATATGAATTAATAGGTAAATTAAGTTATATAAATTATAATAATAGAATTTATAAATAGGAATAAGGTGGTTTTTTATTTAAGAAGGATGTGGGGAATTTTATGAGAAAATCAATTTATGGAATTATTTTAGATAATACAGAAGATGGAATAGTCGATGAAATTGCAGTTTGTAAAATAATAGATCCTGCAATAGATGGAAAAATTAAAATGAGTGCAGGTTTTTTAGATACATTGGTAAATGATGATGAAGTGAAAGAAGAGCATACAGAAAAAATATTAAAAGTTATTGGGAAAATTTTTAATAATGAACTTAGCACAGATGAGGTTGAGACAGAACTTATTAGAATTGATTTTAAAACTTTAAATGTTATGGATTCATTAATACCAAGACTTAATATTGATAATTATAATGTTAAAGTATACAAAATTTTTAAAGAACTTGTTTATAAAACTAAAGATATAGAAATATGTAAGTTTGCTTTAGAAATGACAGGAATAACAAATTTATGTGAAGAAATGGTTGATGATTATGTTTTATTTGGACAAGTAGAAAATTTTTCAAATTCTATATCTTTTATAATGAGAGTTTGGCAAGAGAATGAAAAATTTGTAGAAGGAATGTTTAAACTTTTAGAATATAGTGAGAGTTGGGGAGCTATTAATTATACTAAAAGTCTTATGCAGATAGAATCAGTTATGGAAAGCATAGAAAATCAAAAAAGAATATTAATAGGTGCACTTAACAAAAATCCTTTGACTATGGAAAGTTGTACAGATTTAGGATATGAATTAAATATTGTTAAAATTATTGATGATGCTAATAATGATAGAGAACTTTCTATGAAGATAAATATACTTTTTGAAAGTTTGCTTTTAGAAGCAGATCCTTGTGGTGGAATAATGGTTATGGAAAAGCCACAAGAGTATTTAAAAAAATATATAGGCTTTTTAAAAGAAACTAAGTATTTTGATATTAAATTTTTTGGATTTAGAAACTTAAATCTTTTTCTTATAGGAAATGAAAAGCAATGGATAAGAAGTAATAAACAGACAATGATTAATGAAGGATATGAGGATATTGTAAATTTAATAGAAATGGAATGGAGTGATATTGATACAATAGAAAACTTTGAGGAAGTTATAACTTGGGGAAATGATTATATGTATTCATATATTTCGTATGCATTAGAGAATAAAATTAGTAGAGAAGTTATGATTTATTTTGAAGATATGTATAGAAATGAGGAAATGAATGAGCATCATAAAAATTATCTTGAAAAATTACTTGTTAAAAAGGGAAGTGACAAAATAAGAAAGAAATTATATTTTATGCTTTCTGATATTACAAGAAAAAGGATTAAGGAAAAGCATGAATATTCAAAAGTTAATATTTTTAAAAATGATGAAGAATCAAGAAAAATGGTAAATAAAATATTTGCGATTTCCTATAATTTAAAACTTGGAAGTATAGAGCTTTTAAAAAAACTTATAAATGATTATGATCCTATGATTAGATCTAAAGCACTTGAGTGTGTAGAGAAGGTTTATGAGAGTGATGAAAGTTATATAGATGATAATATTAAAAATTTAGTGAAAGAAAAGACTAAAGATGAACCACCATATGTTGCAAGTAAGGCAAAAGAAGTTTGCGAGAAGCTAAAGTCTTAAGAGTAAAAAATTAAATTTTGAAAAATTAATATACATGAGTAAATAAAAATTTATAATTAGCTAACCCGTATATTTATTATATATATAACTGATTTCTATATTAGTAGAAGTCAGTTATTTTTTTTGAAAATAAAATATGAAAATAAGTTAAAGATAACTTTCACGTATATAGGTATAACTTTTTTTTAAGGGTGGTTTATACACTATAAGGAGCAACTTATCTGATTAGCCACATTAAGTAGGAATTAGTTGATAAAATTTGATTAAGAAAATTGAAACTTAATGATTTATATAGGAGGATGAGTAGTATGAAAGTTGTGGAAGTGAGAAATTTAAAAAAGTATTATAACGTGGGAGAAAATCAAGTTAGAGCAATTGATGATATAAGTTTTAGTATAGAAAAGGGAGCATTTGTTGCTATTATAGGAAGATCAGGTTCTGGAAAAAGCACATTACTGCATTTATTAGGAGGACTTGATAAAGAAACTTCTGGTGATATTTTTATAGGAGAAAAAAGGATTAAGAATATGAGTGATGATGAAATTACTATTTTTAGAAGAAGAAGTATAGGATTTATATTTCAAAGCTATAATTTAATTCCAGCACTTACAGTTAAGGAAAATATAGTTTTACCAGTTGAAATTGATAATGAAGAAGTTGATGAAGTGTTTTTAAATGAGATTTTGGATGTTTTAGGTCTTACTTCAAAAAGAGAAGAATTACCAATGAGCTTATCAGGGGGACAGCAACAAAGAGTTGCAATAGCTAGAGCAGTTATAAATAAACCAGATATTATTTTAGCTGATGAACCAACAGGAAATCTTGATTCAAAGACTGAAATAGAGGTACTTGGACTTCTAAAGAAATTAATTAAAAAATATAATCAAACACTTGTAATGATTACTCACAATATGGATATAGCAAGACTTGCTGATAGAGTTATAACAATAGAAGATGGGAAAATAGGGGGAGAAAATCTTGAGGGGGCTTTATAATTTAGTTATTAAAAATCTTAAAATAAATAGGAAAAAAACAATAACAATTTTATTTACTATAATGATTGCAACTATTCTTATAACTGCTTCTAGTCTCATTCCTTTAAATATTTATAAAGATTATACAAAGAGAACTAGAGAAGAAAGTGGAAAATATCAGGTTCTTATAAATAATCTTGATAAAGAAAATTTGAAAAATATTATGGCAGATAATAATATAACTCAAAGTGGAAGTTCTACATTGTATGGAATTAAGGGTGAAGAAAAGTTTAGTATGTTTTATTATGATGAAAAAGCTTTTGAATTATCACCATTTAAGCTTTTAGAGGGAAATCTTGCGAAAACTAAGGGGGAGATTATTTTAGATGAGAATTATATAAAAGCTAATAATTTAACTACAAAACTTGGAGAAAGTATAGGACTTAAATATGTTGATATAGAGGGAAATGAAAAAGAAGAAAGATTTAAATTAGTTGGAATATCATCATCAACATCACAGGCTAAAGTTAAAGGTATTTATTATGGATTTATTTCTAGGGAGCAGCTTTCTACTATAAATGAGGAAAACTTACTTTGGACTGTATATTTAAATACTGCTTTCAAGACACTTGGAGACGTAGATATTTATACTGCTGCATTAGAAGAAACCTTTAAAATTAAAGCAGATGATATAAGGTTAAATGATTTATATATTTCAAGTGGAAAAGTAGACTGGAATTTAGTTTTAGGTGGAGCTATGGTAATTTTAATTGTCATGCTTACAACAATTATGATTATATATAGTATTTTTCATATAGTTATAAATGAAAGAATTAATGAATTTGGAAAGCTTAGAGTACTTGGGGCTACAAGTAAAAATATAAAGATTATGATTTTTAAAGAGGGAATTATCATTTCAATGTTAGGAATCCCCTTAGGATTATTTATAGGGTGGGCAGCTACTAATTTTATATCTCGTAAGTTTTTATTTGAAAATATGAGTTTTGATTTCATGAGCGAGGGAGTATTAGTACTGTTAGCAGGAATAATAACACTTATAACAGTATTACTTTCACTTATAAAGCCAGCTAATATGGCAGGAAAAATTTCAGCAATTGAGGCTATAAAATATACTGAGGCTAATATTAAATTTAAAAGGTTCAAGAGTGAGAAGGAAATAAATTTATTTAATTTAACTAAGTTAAATATGATAAGAAATAGAAAAAGAAGCTATTTAACTATTTTTTCTATAATGATAAGCTTTATCCTACTTAGTGTTATTTCAACTGTTGTTGAAAGTTTTAATATGGAAAAGGCGGCGAATAGATATGTTTCAGGTGACTATGTTTTAAGTGCAAGTAGAGATTTTATGGATTATAAGTATGATGTTTTTGATGAAAGCTTTATTAATAATCTTAAAAAAATAGGAGGCGTTAAAGAAGTAAATACAATTGGTTTAACTTTATGTAGTTTTAAAAATGAAGGGAATTTAGCGTTAAATGATAATTCAGAAGTTAAAACAATTGATTCTTATATTCTAGGTTATGAAAAAAGCATGATAGAAGATTTAGAGGAAGGATTAATTGAGGGAAAAATAAACTATGAGGGTTTGAAGAAAAATGAAATAATTATTTTTAGAAATAATGATGATAAAAGGTTTAATACAAGCATTGAAGATAAAATTATTTTGCAAATAAAAGATAAAAAAGGAAACTTAAAAAATACAGAATTGAAAGTCCAAGCGATTATTGATAGTGAATATATGGAAAGTTTAGATATAATAGGTGTTGGAGAAATATTTCTTACATCAAAGGAACTAATGGATAAAATCTATGAGGGTGATTCTAGTGTGAAGATACAGATAAATGGTGAGGGGGATGCTATAAAGAATTTTTTAGAAGAATTTTTAAAGGGAAATAATTTATTTATGTATCAATCAAGAGAACTTACTAAGGAAGAATTAGAGAAAGACTTTTTGGGTATTAAAATAGTTGCATATTCTCTTACTATATTAATTTTAGTAGTTAGTATTTTAAATTATATAAATACAATGGAAGCAAGTGTTATAGCAAGAAGAAAAGAATTTGCAACTTTTCAAGCTATAGGCATAACAAGTGCAGGTATTAAAAAGATGCTAAATATTGAGGGTAATTTATATATTAGCATAGGTGGAGGCATAGGAATTATATTAGGTTCAGCTTTAGGATTTGTAGTAGTAAAGTTTCTTGAAAATCAGGCAATATTTATAAATTATAAGTATCCTATAATAATAGTTCTAGTGGTCATTTTATTTGCACTCATAGTTAAAGTTTTACTTATTAGAAGTTTACAAAGAAAAATTTCAAAAGAAACAATAGTTGAACGTCTCAAACAATAAATACCTATATTTACCAATTGGTGTTATATTGATATAATTTATGTAAGATTATTTTGAGGTGATACTAATTGGTTATTTTAATTGTTGAGGACAACTTTATACAAAGAGCAGGACTTAAAAAAATCATAGAACAAAATTATATGGATGTTAGAGTTTATGATACAGAGAACATAAAAGAAGCCACAGATATAGCAAATGAGAAGGAAATAGATTTATTTTTTGTTGATATAAAACTTCCTGATGGATCTGGAATTGAATTTATAAAGAGTATAAGGCTTATGGAAAGATATAAGCTAACAGGTGTTGTTTTTATATCTACAGAGTTTGTTCAAATATTAGATGCTTTTAAAAATACACATTGTTATGACTTTTTAGTTAAACCTTATGATGTAGCTGATATTAAAGAAATTATAAATACCTTTATAAATAAAAGTAAGGTTCAACATATAGAAAAGAAAAATTATGTGATTGCTACTTTAGAGAGTGGAATAGACTTAAAGGTTTATGAAGATGAGATTCTTTTTGTAGAGTATTCTAGAAGAAAATGCATAATCTATACAATCAATGAAGTTGTAGAGATAAGGTCACTTACTTTATCAAAAATATTAAATGAGTGTCCAAGTTTAATGCAAAGTCACAAGTCATATCTTATAAATATTAGATATGTGAAAAGTATAGAAAAAGTGTATTCTAAGCTTTGGAAAGTGAAATTTTCCTTAAGGGATGAGATAGCAATGCTTAGTAATAGCTATAAAGAGGAGGTTATGTACAGGTGGAAGGACTAGTTGATATAGCCTTTTCTTTATTAGAATTTATCATTATAATGATGTATCGAAATATTATATTTGGTGATAAACTTTTTAAATATTTTAATTACTCTGTGGGCTTTGGAATACTTGCAGGGAGTCTGAATTACTTTATTCCTGTAAGTTTTAGTTACTTTGCTTTTATTTTAATCTTTAGTCTACATGTAATATTATTTTTGATAATTTCAAAAAAGAAAGTTTTAAGTGCTTTTATTGAAATTTTACTTGGAACTTTGTTTACAATTTTGGTTCAGGCTATAATTTTATTTTTTTATAATTTAATCTTTGACGGTAGTAACAAATTATTTGTATATTTTAATATTTTAGGGCAAATAGTGATTATAGGATTATTATATAAAGAGTTTAGGTATATATTTGAGAGATATAGAAACTTTATAACAAATGAATATAGTGTAGGGCTTTTAGGCTTAAATTCTCTTTTTGTTTTTATAATTATTAAGATATTGTATGATAATGTAGTTTTAGATAAAAATTTGATTTTTGTAATTATGGGACTATTTATTTTATTTTTAGTATCAACAATTTACTTATGTAAGAAGATTATAAAAGAAGTAAAAAGGCGTAATAGGTTAGAGGTAGAAAATGAGTTTAAGCCAATATTAGAAAGATATTTAGATGAAATGAGAGCTAAAGAACATGAATACAAGAATCATTTAAATACTTTATACATGATGAGTGAAGTAGAGAGTGTACAGGAAAAACTAACATCATATATAAAAGAAATTAAAGAAGATACAGTTGTAGATAAGATACTTCATGTAAAAAATACTTTTGTAAAAGCAGTTTTATATAGTAGTCTTTGTAGGGTAAAAGAGCTTGGAGTTAAAATGGATTTATCTATATTAGTGGATTTTAAAAATATAAAACTTGCTGATACAGATCTTGTAATAATTTTTAGTAATTTGCTTAATAATGCTATAGATGAAGCATGTAAAAGTGAAAACAAAAATGTAAACATTAGTGTATATAATATAACAAATAAAGATGATGATATTTATCACATAATAGTAGAAAATAGTTTAGATAGAAGTGGAAGCATTGATATAAATAAGCTAGCAAGCAAAGGATACTCAACTAAAGGTGAAGGGAGAGGATATGGGCTATATAATATAAATAAAATAGTGAAAAGTGTGAATGGTAAATTAGTAATAGATAGATTAGAGGATAAAATAACAATTGAGGTTATAATATAAATATTAGATATTATATGAAAGAATAAAAATTACAAAGGAGAAAAAAATGAAGTTTTTAATGGGCAGTCATTACTGGCATTTAAATATAGAAACATCAGATAATGATTATATAGAGTATATCACACCAACTAAGGGTGATTTATATTATGGAAATTTTACAAGCAGTCAATCTAAAGATAAAAATGGTGATGATGTAAATACAAAAGATATTAGGCTTATATTTAAAGAACTTAAAAAGGGGAGTTTACTTTCTTTTCAAGTTTTATATAGCAGTGAAATTGAAGATAATATAGAAAAAGAAGAAAATGAAATTTTAAAATTAATATTTACTCAATTGTTAAGGCAAAGAGATAATATATTAGAAGAAGTAAAAGAGATATTAATTAAATCATCTACAGGTGAGTTAATTGGTAGAGTTAAAAA
>JBOGAY010000373.1:0-8817 GCA_051655925.1 Sarcina sp.
ATATGCTTGTGGAGTACCATACATTTCTCCTTGACTATTTTTTTTAGCAAGTTTACTAAAATTCGCATTCCACATAGCATTTCTAACTCTAACACCTAAAACTGCATATACCATATTATTTAATTCCATATTATTCTACTTCTCCTTTTTTGTATAAAATAAGTTTTTACTATACAACCCAATATCTAACCAATCTTTATTTACATTGCTTATAAAACCTTTTATGTCATTCTCTCTCATATAAGTTTTAATCTGTCCAAATATTTTATTTTCTTTTGACCCAATCATTGTTGTATGAGCATATTTTCTCATATCATTTTCTAACAAAGAGATTAACCTATTGTAATCCCTTACGTTCTGATATCCTCCTATCATAGAATTCATTTTTTTGCTTTTAGATTTATTTGCTAAACATATAGCAAGTTGTCCTATAGCGAACATAAATTCCTCATGGCTATCAAACTCTTTTTCTAAATCACTTAATAACATATCTTTGAATAAATCTTTTATTCTCAAAACTTCATCTCCTTTTATACTAACTTCTGTATCTTGCATACTATTTAGAGCAAATTTAATATTTAAAATTTTTTGCATATTGAGTATCCCATACTCATCTTCTGCTTTTTCAACTTTGTTGTAAATTAAAACATCATTTATTAAACTTTTTATTTTTATGTCAAACATTTCATCATCAATAGCAAATTCATATTTTTTATCTACTTCGTTATAAGTAGACCACAATAAAATATTCTTATATTTTTGATTTAAGTTTCTAGCTTTCCCTCTCGTTGGTGTTTTAGTTATTGAAAAATCTATATAACTATTCAGTTCTTCAATTATCATCTTTCTTGATTTAATTTTTTTCTCCTCAAAATTAAATCCTAATAAGTCTTCTATCGTAAAATTAAATTCATCGATATCATCTTTTTTATAAACTTTTTGCTCATAATCATCAATTCTCTTTTCCTTACAATCATATAAAACAAATAACTTTTTATCCCCAAAAGAAAATTTTTGAGTTTTAATATTCATTTCCATATACTTTTTTAATTTATAAAACTTCATTAAATTTTCTTTGTTATATATATGTGAATATGATAGTCTTGCTCCTACATTAGATAATAATGGCTTATCAGCATTTAGTGTTGAAAATAAAGCAACCTTTACTCCACCTTGTTCTTTAAATAATCTAAAAAGTTCTTTATCCTTACGAATCCCTGCTTCAGTATCTGAATCTGAAATCATTAAATAAAAATATTTTTCAAATTCTTCTTTGTATCTCTCAATTGATGCTTCTATAAAAATACGTACTTTCTTTTTTTTATTTTCAACTTTCATAACTTCTGTAAAAATTTGCTCACTATATTTGTTTATAAGTTCTTCTTCATTACCAATTTTTATTTGAAATTTATTTCGTAAAGTTTCATAATAATCAGAAATCACATCATCAAAAATTTTTCTATAATTTTCTTCATAAGATTTTTGACCATTTTCTAATAGTTTTGATACATTGAAACTTATAGAAAACTTATTTGCACCAAGAGCCATTTTTATTGTTTTATATTTTTTATCTTGAACTACAGCTTTATCACTATTTATATAATTACTATAAAAAAGTCTTTGTTTTATATACTCTTTTTCTTCTAAATTAGTTTTATTAGCTTCATTTGACATATCAATTTGCTTTAAATTTTCTTCATTTAATAAAAAAACTAGACTTCCTGATAAGTCTTCATTAGATAATCCTTTTTCTATCTCATTTAAGCCAATTATATCTATAATCTCATTTAACATTTTTCCTCCCCTCTCTTATATAAAACTTTAGTAAATCCTGTTCCTATTGTGCTATTCTTATCACCTAATCCTAATATAATGGCTACTTTTCCTAGTTCTTGTGCTATACTATTTTGTTTAAATTTAATTTCATATTTATATCCCAACATCTTTACTCCTTTGTACATCACTAATATTGGATAATTATTTTTAATATCTATTCTTTCAAAAATATCATCAGGATTAATCTCAACAAAATTGGTTCCATTAATAAAGTTATATTTATTTACTAAATTATTCACTAAAGATCTTTTTAACTTTTCTTTTCCTTCCTCTTTTGTCCAACTGCACACTCTTCCCTCTTTATTTTTTAATGTCACTATTGTTGGAGAAACCGTATATACTTTATCAATTATAGTAATAATATTTTTTCGTAACTCCACGTCAACTACTATTAAATCTTTATTCTCTAAGTTTTTAAGACATTTTGCTAAAGAAATTCCTAACTTTTCATCATCAGTTCTAATATTGAAGTCATAAAACTCTCCTTCAAAATAAACTCTTTCTTTTTCGAACGGTACAAATCCCCCTGAAAAAGAGTAACCCTTAAAGCCTGTATTTTCATGTACTTTTTCTAAATTTGTATCTTTAGTCATACTAAAAAATATTAAATTAGAAATAATACTTGGTACTTCTTTTTCCTCAATATCTGTAAGTAAACAAACTCTAACTCTAATATTTAAAAATTCTTTATTCAACTTTTCACCTGCTTTCATATTTATCTACCAATGATCTTTCTAAATTCTAACCATTATTTTGTCTTTTATTCATTAACTTTATATAAATAATACTCCTTTTTTTACCATATGTACATATTAAAAAAAAATTTAATAAAAAAAGAAATTTATTTAAATCAAAAAAATTCCTAGCAGTTACTAAGCTTATAAAGCCTTTCTCTACTAGGAACTTTTCTTTTTTATTATATATTACATTGGTTTTCTGATTATTTATAATATTATGGCTTTTTTAATTAGAAGGCTGAATCTAAAATTGCCATAATATCAGCATCTGTAGCTTTGATTGGATCTGTAAATCCACACACATCTTTAAGTGCATTTTTAGTTAATATTGGGAAGTCAGCTTTTTTAACTCCAAGTTCTTCAAGCCCTACTGGGATTCCAACTTGTTTTGAAAGAGCTTTAATCACTTCAATACATTTATCTGCTCCATCTTTATCTGATAATCCATCGATACTTACACCCATTAAATGAGCAACTTCTTTTAATCTTTTAGCTGCAACTTTTGCATTGAAAGCTTGCACATGAGGAAGTAAAATAGCATTACAAACTCCATGAGGAAGATTATAGAATCCGCCAAGTTGGTGAGCTATAGCATGAACATATCCTAAACTAGCATTATTAAATGCCATACCAGCTAAATACTCAGCATAAGCCATATTTTCTCTAGCGTCAACATCATGTCCATCCTCAACTGCTTTTGCAAGATATTTATGAATTAAAACTATAGCTTTTTCAGCACAAGCATCCGTAATAGGTGTAGCTGCTGTTGAAACATAAGCTTCAATAGCATGAGTTAAAGCATCCATACCTGTAGCTGCTGTTAAAGATTTTGGCATATCCATCATTAAAGCTGAATCATTAACAGCAATTGTAGGAGTTAAATTTTTATCAACTAAAGCCATCTTAACATGAGTTTCTTCATTTGTAATAATTGCAAATAAAGTCATCTCTGAAGCAGTACCAGCTGTTGTATTAATACAAACAAGAGGCATCATTGGTTTTTTAACCATTCCTGCACCTTCATAATCCTCAATAACTCCACCATTAGTAGCAAGAAGAGCTATCCCTTTAGAACAATCATGAGCTGATCCCCCACCAAGTGAAATAACAAAATCACAATTTGCTGATTTTAATATATCAAGCCCCGCATTTACTGATTGAACTGTTGGATTAGGTGCAACTCCATCATATATAACATAATCTGTTCCTGAAGCTTCAAGAACTTTAGTAAGTTTTTCAACTATACCAACTTCTTTTAATACCTTATCTGTTACAATCAATGCTTTTGTTAACTGTAAATCTTTGATTTCAACAGATAAATCATTAAGACTTCCTGATCCCATTAAACTAATCTTAGGCATATAAAAATTTTTTGACATATAAATTCCTCCTAAAAAATAAGTATTTAATATTTTTCAGCTAGAACTAACTATTCAACTAGAATTTTGCTTCTTTCGAATTAAGTTTTCGCTTATCTATGCTTGAAGTATATTCCTAAACATTCTTAACTTCAAATATACTTTTTTAATTAAATTACATATTTTCATTCTAAAATTTATATAACCTTACACATATTTATACATTTATTTGATATTTTTTTCACAATAATCTATTGTATCCTAATTTTCCATATTTTTTAACAAAAGGAAAAATTCTAGACAACATACTAAATACTATCATAGAACTTTATTTAATCCCCTATATTTAATTATCTTTTAAATAATTCAAATTCATCACAATGTAAAGCTAAAACCTCTCTTACTTTTCCATTAAAATCTAATTCATATAAGTTATATATTCCTAAAATTTCTATACTAATAAAAATTCCTGTTCCCTTATCATTAAAACACATACCACCGATTTTAGTAACTTTTCTATCACATTTAACAAGTTTAAATTTTTTACTTTTGCTATCAAAGATATAAAAGAAAATTTCATTTCCTGAATCCATAGCTATCATAAAAATATTTTTTTTCTGTGATATAGCCTGAAATTTCAAATTTTCTAAACATCCAAAAGGATATTTAACTCGTATTTCTTTTTTAGTCTCTATTTCATAAATCAAAATATATTGAGATTCAAAACTAATTACAAAACTAAAATCATCTTCTGTAAAAAAATTTTCAGCGAAAAGCATACATACTTCATCAAAATTTGTGAGATTAGACTTAATACTACACAACCTAAAAGATTCATCATCTCTCTTAATAAAAAAGATCCTATCCATATCCTCTCTATAAAATGGTTTCACAAGATTTACTTTTTTAAGATTTTTTATCATCTTATAAAAATCATCCTCTTGCATATCATAAATATAAAGATTACGCTCATCATTAACTTCACAGTCTAACAATATTTTTTTATTACCAATAAAAGTATACTCATAAATTATTTTTGTAAAATTTAATATTTCATTTTCTGAATTTTCTATCATATTGTAAAAACATAAAATATCCTTATCTAAAACTTTTTTTACATAACTAATAAAATTTTTACCTTTTACCCACTTCATAAGACTATACTTTGTATTGGACTCAAAAGTAATCTGTTTAATATTTCTACCATTTTCAAAACACATATAAATATTTTTTTCAAATTCAGATGTTTTAATAAGCATTCCAATAGAAAAGCCTCTTTTATAATTAATACCTAAAATTCCTTGAACTTCTAATAAAATTTTCTCATTATCGAAAATGATAATTTGATTTTCAATTACTAATGCTTCATAAACTAATCTATTAGATTTAAAAATTCTCTCTATATTAATTCCTTCTATTTTTTTAGAAACTATAACTTCTCTAAAAAACAAAAAATTATCATTAATCATATGCAAACTATCATCGTTAATCACACAAACTATTTTAACTTTAAGTTCTATAACAAATAGTATTTTATTTTCTTCTATCTCTATATCTACAATATTTAATAAAATTATAGATGAAATAATTTCTTTTATAGACATTATATAAGGAGGTGCTTCTATCAATTCATTTTTTTGTATTAATGAAAAAAAATCAAAATTTTTACTTTCTAAATTTGTTGTTTCAATTTTAGATAACATAACTCCTGCTTTCTCCTAAAAAATAATATATATAAATCTTATGTAAACTAAAAAGCAAATATAACTAAATCTAAATAAAAAAATGCTTCCTATACGATATATAGAAAGCATATATTAATTATATAGAAAGGAATGTGTGTATGAAAAAAAGCATGATTTAAATTATCTAATATATATTATGCTTTAATACTTTTTTTGTTACACCATTTTAGATAAAATAATAAATATTTATATATATATTAAATAAACCTATATACAAACATAAATGTTTACATATAAGTTTGTTTTATTATAATCTAAAAAACACACAAAAATGTTTCTTTTTTAGATTACTAATTTACAATTTAAAATATCAATAAAAAAAGCAGTCCTACGACTGCTATTTTAAACTATTCTGCTTTCTTTAAATTAACATCTAATTGATTAAATGGAATACTAATTCCTTCCTCATCAAATCTTAATTTTACTTGTTCTAATAAATCAAAATGAACTGTCCAGTAATCTGAATTATTGCACCATGCTTTTACAATAAAATTAATAGAACTTGCTGCCTGCTCACTTACAGCTATAAATGGCTCTGGATGATCAACTATAAGTTTGTGTGCTCTTACAAGCTCCCATAAAATATTTTTAGCTTTTAATAAATCATCATCATATCCTATACCAAATACAAGATCAACTCTTCTCATCTCTTGTGAAGAATAATTTATAATACTTTCATTAGCAAGTTTACCATTTGGTATCATAACTTCTTTATTATCGCCAGTTAAAAGATGAGTATAGAAAATTTGTATTTTAAGTACTGTACCACTTTGACTTGAGGCCTCTATAAAATCTCCAACCTTAAAAGGTCTTAAAACCAATACAATCACGCCTCCAGCAAGATTTGATAGACTTCCTTGAAGAGCTAGTCCAACTGCCAAACCTGCTGAAGCAAGTAATGCTGCAAGTCCTGCAAGATTAACACCTACATACCCTAATAAAGTAATAATTAAAAGTATCTTCAAAGCAATACTTGCTGCTGTTTCTAAAAATCTTGCTACAGTCTCATCAAAATTTCTTCCTCTAAGTAATTTTAATGTATGCTCTATTACTTTGTTAATTACTTTCCAACCTATAACAAGTAAAATAACACCTATAACAAGCTTTATTCCATTAGTAGTTGCCCAGTGGGTTAAATTATGTACGATAGAATCTACACTTATAATTTTTGAATCAGCTGTCATAATATTAAAATCATCCCCTATTCTTCTTTTGTTTAATACTTTAATAATTATAAGTATCACTAAATGATATAGCAAGTTTATCAAATTATTTTTGTAAAATTACTAAAAAATATGTTTTATTTGTAAAAATATACTTTTTAAAATAAAAAAATGCTGATTTATTAATAGCCTTGCAAAATAATTTATAATATTTATTTAACTATAGTGTTCAACAAATTTTAAAATATTAATTTAGATACTTTTTTGTAATATTGTTAAAATCATCTTAATAATTTACAAAGTTTATTCATAATGCTAAAATGTAATTTATATTAGTCTAGCTAAACAAAGGAGGAAAATAGAATATGAAAAAAGGTGCTATTATAGTAATTATACTAATAATCGTAGCTGGTTTTGGTTTTGGTTTCTTTAAACTAAATAAAATTATTAAAAAAGCTAATAATCAACCTAAGACATCAACTACTCAGCAACAATCAACTAATAATAACCCTAATAACGTTACCTTAAGTAATATATCTAATTCAGAAATATTAAGTGTCGCAAATGGAAGTATGTCTAATATAGCTTATACTTTTAAATCAGTATTAAATAAGCAAATGTCAAATGGTCAGCTTAATGTTGTCTTACTTGGATTTATGGAGCAAGATGGTCAATATATAACTAAACGAATAGATGCTAGTCTTCAGAGTGTAACAACACCTTCAGGTGCAGTAAGTATTCAAGTAGTACCTGGATCATTCCAAAATGATACTACTCCGTCTAATAATACAAATAACTTAGATGGTAAGCAAGCTGCTATTAACACAGTAGTAAACTATTTAAATAGTCAAGGATATAATATTAATGCTGCTGATTGGGCTGTTGATTCATTCCCAAATCAAACTATAGGACAATATTCAGGAAATTTAGTTCATGTATATGAAACTTTTGATGGAAATCCAACTTCAGTTGGTTGGTATTTAGTAGGAAATGATGGTGTATTATATAATGCTGGTCCTGCTGGTAATGGTCCAATTTCAGCAACTTAATAAAATTTAATTAAGTAGATATGATTTTAAAATCATATCTACTTTTTTTTAGAATTAAATTAACATAATTTCAATGTTAGTATTTAGAGTTTTATTTATAATCTTTTAATTAGTATTTTGTTTAAAGTTATGAAAATTAGATATTAGCTATTTAAGAATTTGTAGTTATTAGTTCTACTTAGCTATATAATTTAAATTTAAAATTGTTCTTTAATGAGTATCTAAATTTTATTTTTAAAGCTTAATTGTTAAATAGAAATATTTAAATTATTTTTTAATGAAAATTCTATTATTTATTATGTTAGTATAGGTTAGTATAAAATACATATGGTAGTATGTTGTTGTATAATATAGTAAACTTTTGGGAAGTGGCTCTAAAAGTAGCTTATAGGGATTATTTTTGTAAACTAGTGCAATATATTTTGTAAAGAACTGCAGTATATATTGTAAAATAGTACAATAGTTATTTTGTAAACTAGTGCAATATATTTTGCAAACTAGTGCAATTTTGTTTTTGTAAATTAGTGCAATTTAAAAGTAATATTATTTGCAAACTAGTGCAATTCAAATAGAAAAAAATAGAGTTATTTTTGTAAATAAGTGCAATTTATATTTGTAAAATAATACAACATATTATATAATAAAATTTGTAAATTAATTAGATAAAACATGAAGGGAAAAGTTATGAGTAATAATAAAATTATTGAAATTCCAGACCCGAAATCTAAAGATAAAGATAAAGATAGAACGATTAGAGAAAAGAGTTTTATAATGGATATTAATGTTATAGAAGCTCCTCTCTTCCGCTTTAAAAACAAAAGAACAGTTCAGACTATTGCAAAGCTTGAAAAGGATGAAAACATCAGCAAAGAGATGAAATATGTTCTAAGTAGGGTTCCTGAAGAGTCTAAAAGCTCACAGGTTGAGTT
>JBOGAY010000374.1:0-14154 GCA_051655925.1 Sarcina sp.
CATATTTTCTGATTTTGCAACTGCAACTGAAGTAGCTGCATCTCCAACTACGTTTAAAGCTGTAACTAGCATTTCAACTGGTCTGTTTATTGCAAGAATTAATGAGTAAGCAAGTAGTGCTGCATCATTGTTATATCCCATTCCTGTTAAAACTGTGAATAATATTATTGCACCAGCACCAGGAGCTGCAGGAGTTCCAATTGATGATATTAAGGCTAAAATTCCAATTAGAATAATATTTGGTAAAGTAACTTCATATCCAGCACTTGAAGCTATGAATACTGTTGCTATAACTTGCATGATAGCTGTTCCATTCATATTTATTGTCATTCCAAGAGGTAGTGTGAATGAAGCTATTTCATCACTTACACCAAGTTCATCAACAGTTGTTTGAGTATTTAATGGTAGTGTTGAAGCTGATGATGATGTTGAGAATCCAAATAAAGCAACCTTAGCCATTTTCTTTACAAAGATAATTGGATTTAACTTTGTTGTTATAGATATAAATGATGCATATCCAAAAACTAAGAATAAAAGTAATGCTGTAATAACAATTACTACATATGCTAATGCTGGTTTAAGATGTTCTATACCATATATCGCAAAAGTTCTAGTGATTAAAACAAAGACAGCAATTGGTCCAAACTTTGTTATTACAAAACTTAAGAATACAGTGATAATTTTATTTACTTCTTCTAATAATTTTTTTAATATCTTGATTTCTTCTCCAAGCTTATTAATGCATAAACCTGTTACAACAGCTAGGAAAACAACTGAAAGTACTCTTCCATTCTCTGAAAATACTGCTGTGATATTAGATGGAATAGCTTGTACAAAAACCAATAAAGGATTACTTCCAGTGCTACCACTTGCCTGTGCAATATTTGATATTGAAACATTGAATAATCCCATTTTATGAGCAATTAATGCAATGATACTTGCTAAAATTAATGAGAATGCTGAAGTTCCTAAAAAGCCTAAAAGTGTTTTACTTGATATTCTTCCAAGTTTCTTTGTATCTGTAATTTTACACATTGCTAAAGCTATTGATGTGAAGACCATAGGAATTATAACTAGTTGTAGTGAATTAATAAATAATTGTCCTACTATGTAGAATAAACCAAGGGCATCTTTCCCTTCAGGTTTTGATATGTCTTGAAATAATATGTTATTTATACTTGTCCATAATGAAGCTTGATCATTATTTATTAAATATTCTCTTAGGAATATAAATGCTGCTCCAAATAATAATCCAAGCCCTAAGCTTATTGACATTTTTATAGCTAATGAATTTGCGTTGTTTTTTTTCATAATGTCCCCCTAGTATTGTGTAAGTTATAGGAACCAAAAAATAAAAAAACCTTAATATCTTTAAAATAGATATTAAGGCGTAAATACTATATTATAAACTGATTCTATCTTAGAGCTTATATTTTTCTACCTCTATTTATAAAAAATTAGAAGCATAACTAGCTATTAGATAAAAGTATTGTAAATATGTTTTTCCTTAATAATCTCTCTGTACTATCTTAAAGGTATCCTATTAATTTAAAATATACATTGTGTTTAACATAATGTCAATAAAAACATAATTTTGTTGATAAATTATCATAAAATATTTATTGCATAAGTAAAGTAAGAAGAAAATTAAATTTTTATTTAAGGGATTTTTTAATTAGTGTTATAATAAAATAAGAGATTAAAATAGAAAGATATTATTTAGGAGGGAGTATGGCACTTAATAATAAAATGCAAATTACAGATTCAGTTGAACTTGCTAGAGTTGAAGAAAAGATAAGTAAGAAAAAAGCTATTAAATTGTTTGAAAGTGGATACTTAGATAGTTTAGAAGCAGGCAAGTACAACACACTTGCGCAAATTCATAGGTACTTATTTGAAGATATATATGAGTTCGCAGGAGTAGTGCGTGATGTAAATATTGCAAAAGGAAACTTTAGATTTGCCCCTGTTATGTATTTAAAGGCGTCATTAGAGCATATTGAATCAATGCCACAATCAAGTTTTGATGAGATAATTGAAAAGTATGTTGAAATGAATATTGCACATCCTTTTAGAGAAGGAAATGGAAGAAGTACACGTATTTGGCTTGACTTAATACTAAAAAAAGAACTAGGTAGGGTAGTTAGTTGGAATGAAGTTGATAAGAGTGATTATTTACTTGCGATGGAGCGTAGTCCTATAAAAGATATAGAGATTAAATATATTTTAAAACAAGCATTGACTGATAAAATTAATGATAGAGAAACTTACATGAAAGGAATAGACACAAGTTATTATTATGAAGGCTATACTGTGTATAAGTCAGAGGATTTGTAATTTGTTGAATATAGAAAAACTCTTAGTAGCGAACTCCACTATTAGGAGTTTTATTTATAAGTTTAATTTGAAAGTCAATTAAGTATAATTGATATAAATTTTTATTAATGAGATAATTATAATAGTATAATAATGAACTAGATAGGAGGATTTAAAGATGAGAGATATAACAAAGAATAAAATTTATGGTCAAGAATATGTGAAAATAAATGGAATTTTACAATTTTTATATCATTCAGGGACAGATTCTGATAATCCTGTTATGTTATTTATTCATGGAGGGCCTGGAATTGCAGAGTCTAATTATGCTTATTTAATGCAGGAAGAATGGGAAAAAGATTTTACTGTTGTACATTTTGATCAAAGAGGATCAGGTAAAACTTTAGTTATGAATCCAAAGGCATATCCTGATATTAAAAGTGTTGTAGAGGATACTAAAGAAATAGTTGAATATATAAAGAAAAAGTATAAAAAAGATAAAGTTGTTATAGCAGGGTATTCATGGGGGAGTGTTGTAGGAACTATGTATATAAAAGCATATCCAGAAGATGTTTTAGCTTATATTGGAATTGGGCAAGTTGTAGATTTAATGGAAAATGAAAGGCTTTTATATAAAAAATTAAAATATGATTTTGAGATTATGGGAAAAAAAAGATATCTTAGAGCTTTGAAAAAAATAGGAAAATATCCTGAAAAGTGCTTAAGAAGTATGAAGATAAAATATGATAAAGTTGAAAGGCTGCAAAGGAAATCAAATTTTGTAAGTGGGAAATCTATTTCTATGATGATAAATTTTTTGAAAAGCCCACTTTTTACTTTTAGAGATTTAAAGGCATTTTTATTAAATGGAAAAGTAAATGCAGACCTTGTAGACTTTTTAATGAAGTTTAATCTATATAATTATTTATTAGATTACAAAGTTCCGGTATTTTTTATTTCAGGAGAAAATGATTGGCAAGTTTCAACAATGCTTGTGAAAAAATATTTTAAAGTTATAACAGCACCAAAAAAGAAGTTATACATAATAAAGCATGCAAAACATAGACCTATGTTTGAAAATAAAGAAGAATTTAATAGAGCTATTAAAGATATTAGCAAATTTCTATAAACTAAGATTCAATTCAAATGGAGTTTTAACTTTACCTGAATGTTTAGTCGAAGATATCTAAGCATATGTTTCTTTACTTCCTAGTTATAGAAGATAGGAGATAAATAAACATTAGCTATCAGATAAATAGTAATTTGCTAATATTTTTTATATTAAAGTAATCTTAAAAGTACACTTTAAATAAAACTTTTTTGATTGTATAATAATATACAAAAATGATTTCAATATAGTTTTCATTTATGTAAACATTATTGTTTGTAAATATATTTTCAAAATAAATGAATGATAACTTAGATTAATAGGGGGATAAGGATGAAGCTTTTAATTGGAGAAGTTAGTAAAATTTTTGCAATTAGTACGGATACTCTTAGGTATTATGATAAGATAGGAATACTTAAATCTAAGATAAATCCAAGTAATAATTATAGATATTATCATTTGCAGGATCTAGAAAAACTTGGACTTATTATCGGAATAAAAGATCTTGGAGTACCACTTGCAGATATTAAAGAGACAATGGAAAATGAAAATTTAGCTGGATATAAAGAACTTTTAGAAAGTCAAAAAGTAGCTATAACAAATAAAATAGAAGAACTTAAAATTCTTAGAGAAAAACTTGAAGATAGTACAAAGGCAATAAATGAGGTAACAGAATTTAAAAATAAATATAATTTTGAGATGTTTGAGATATTTTATAAAAAATTCAATATATACTCTGTGGATTTTAAAAATGTTTTAAGTTCAGCTTTTATTTTAAACAATGATAAGAAAATAAATAATGAGTTTGATATTTTGAATTTTGAAGATTATATATATATTTATAATGCAGAAGATAAAAGTAATGTTATAGAAGAAGAAAAAGTTTTTGTTATTGAGAATATGAGAACTAAAAAATTATTTAATAATAAGTTAAAGACAACTGAGATAAAATTTGAAAAAATAGAAGTTGAAAGTAAATTTATTTCAGTAGATTTTTACGGCACAGAAGAAGAAATGAAAAAGTATGTACTTTTATTAAATGAATATTTTAATAAGGGACAAGTTTCTAAGATATTTGTTAGATTTAAGTTTTATCTCCCAAGAGAGAAAGCCAATAAATATTTCATGAATATTGAACTTATTTTAAATAAAAATTGAAAAAACTATTGACCTTAGAGTTACTCCAATCTTTATACTTGTGAGTATAACAAATTAATAAGTTTTAGTGTATTATAGTAATACTTAAAATTAATTTACTTTATAGGAGGAGAGCAAGTTTGGAAAGTGATTTAAGGGGAAATGAAGTTTTAGCAAATCAAGAAGAAAATATTTTAGGAACAGAAAAAATATCAAAACTTTTTATAAAGTTTGTAATACCATCAGTTATAGCTATGGTTATAACTGGTATGCAGATGGTTGTTGATGGAATATTTGTAGGTAATTTTGTTGGTGCAAATGCTATGGCAAGTATAAGTGTTGGTGGACCATTTTTACAAATAGTAATAGGATTTTCTATGCTTATGAGTATAGGTGGGCTTAGCTATATGGGAAGAAGTCTTGGTGAGGGAAAAGTAGAACTTACTCAGAATATCTTTAAAACTACGACAATTGTGCTTGTAATAGTTTCATTTATTTTAGGTGCTATTGGATTCTTTTTTAGCAATCAAATAGCTAGCTTTTTAGGTGCAAATGATGCATTAATAAATGGAGTTGCTACTTATATAAAAGTTATATCTATATTTTCAATGCCAATGTCTATTGCATTTTTATTTGGCTTTACAGGAAGGCTTATTGAGAGACCAGAGCTTTATTTTAAAGGAACAATATTGAGTCTTATAACTAATGTAATTTTAAATTACGTTCTTATTGCAAGGATGGAATTTGGAATAGCAGGTGCAGCAATTGCTACAGGATTCTCTTATTCAGTCATTTTAATAGTAGTTATAGGCCCGCTTTTAAAGAAACAAACTATAATCAATATTTTTAATGGTAAATTTACAAAAGAAACTATTTGGCCAGTTATTTATAATGGATCATCTGAAGCTGTCGCTTCAGTTGCAGCAGCTGTTTCAGCATTTTTATTTAATATGGCATTTATAAAACTTATTGGTGAGGCTGGTGTTGCTGCCTTTACAAGTATAAATTATGTTGCTCAGTTTGGATGCTTTATAGTATTTGGAATATCTGATGGAATTGCTTCATTAGTAAGTTATAATTATGGAGCTGAAAAATTTGATAGAGTGAAAAAAACAATGATTTTTTCATTAAAAATAATTATGATTATTGGTATTATGACATTTGGTATGATATTTTTCTTTGGAGAAAATTTAATTCAGTTATTTGTAGCATCAGAAAAAGAAGTTTTAGAAATAGCAGTTGCAGGTTCTAAAATTTTTGCATTTGCATTTTTACTAACAGGGGTTAATATTTTATTCTCATCATACTTTACATCAATAGGATATGCAAAAGAATCTATTATTATAGCAGGGGGAAGAGGTCTTATATTTATAACAATAGGAATAATTGTTCTTCCTATGATATTTGGTGTAAATGGAATATGGATGACAATACCTTTTGCAGAACTTATGACATTTTTGATATCTATTTTATTAGTTAAAAGGTATTTTAAAAAGTCAGGAGATTTTGCAAAAAGTAAATAAAATTTTCAAAAGAAGTTTTAATAGTTTATAAAAAATCAACAGTATTGACAACTTTATTTAGGGTGTTAATGCTGTTTTTTTTATTCTAAATTAGATAATATTTAAGATTGTTTTATAAAGAATTAAACTTTATATTTTCAAAATACTTCTTATAAATCTATTAAAAATATTTACATAAAAGTAAAATAATGGTAATATTAATTTAATAAAAAAATAAACAAAAATGGTAACGATACCAAAAATTAAGGGGGAATTATGAAAGTAGGTTTTAAGAGAGTAATATCATTATTACTTAGTATTAGTTTTGTTTTATTATTATTTCCAGTACATTCTCAGGCAACAGAAAAAAATGAAGAATCTGTATATGTGAAGATAAGGTATAACAGAGAAGATGGAAATTATGATGGATGGAATTTTTGGACATGGGAAAGAGATGAAGAAGGAAAAGATGATAATACAAAAGTTACAACATTTTTAGGTGAAGATGAAGAGGGGAAATTTACAGTACTTAAAATTGATAAAAATACAGGAAAATTAGGTTTTATTTTAAGAAGAAGTGAATCAGGAAATGATTGGGCTGAAAATTATTTTGGTGAAGATAAATTTATTTCTTTATCAGAGGGAGATAAAGAGATAGTTATCAATCATGATGATTCAAATAAAGTCTTTGAAGTAAACGATTTGAATAGAAACTTTGATAAAGTTACATTAAATTTAAATTATTTTAGATTTAATGATGATTATGAAGAGAGAGATATTTGGGCATGGTTTGATGGTTCAGGAAAAGAAGCACAAGGGTATTCTTTAAATGAAAAGATAAGTTATGGAAGAAAAGCAATTATAGAATATGAAAATGTAAAAGACGCAGATAAAAAAGGAATTGGATTTATTGCAAGAAAAATAGATTGGTCAGAAAAAGATATTGATACAGATAGGTTTGTAAATTTAGCATATGCAAATAATAAAGGTGAGATAAATATTTATCTTGTTCAAGGAAATGAAGAAATTTATTATAGAGAAGAAGATACAGTAAGAGAAAATAAAATAACTGATGCAAAGATTAATGCAATAAATGAAATTAATTTTACAACAAATGTAAAGATGCCTGAAAACATTTCCAAAGAAGATATAGCATTAACAGAAAATAATGAAAACATTTCTTTTGAATTTACTTTGGATAATAATAAGGTAGCAGGAAAAATAGTTACAAGTAATCCTATGGATTTATCAAAAGAATATAAGCTTAATGTTCAAGGCTTTGGAGAGATAAAAGTAGGGCTTGGAAAAGTTTTTGAAACAGAAGATTTTAAAAAGTTATTCCATTATGATGGAGAACTTGGAGCAATATATAAAAAAGAAGAAACAACATTTAGATTATGGGCACCTATGGCAAATAATGTGAAACTTGCTTTATATGAAAGTGGGGATTACTTAAAACATATAACTTCAAAAGAAGTTAAAGAAATGAAAAAACTTGAAAAAGGACTTTGGGAAATTACTTTAAGTGGCGATTTAAAAGGAACTTATTATGATTTCTTAGTTGATAATGATGGAAAAGAGAATAATGTAACTGATCCGTATGCAAAAGCTGTATCAGTTAATGGAAGAAGATCTATGGTTATAAATTTAGCTAATACTAATCCAAGTGGGTGGGAAAATCATGCAAAACCAAGTCTTAAGGATCCAACAGATGCAATTATATATGAAATGCATATAAGAGATTTTACGATAGATGAATCATCAAATTTAGGTGTTGAAGTTAGAGGAAAGTATAATGGACTTTGGCAAAGTGGAAAAATCCTTCCTGGAAATAATAGTGTAAAGGTAGCGGTTGATCATTTAAAGGAATTAGGAATAACAGAGTTACATCTTCTTCCAACATTTGACCACAGATCTATAGATGAGACTAAACTTGATAAAGAACAATATAACTGGGGATATGATCCTCAAAATTATAATGTACCAGAAGGTTCTTATGCTTCAGATCCTTATAAAGCAGAGGTAAGAATAGAAGAGTTTAAACAAATGGTTATGGAACTTCATAAAGCAGGAATAAGAGTTGTAATGGATGTAGTTTATAATCATACAGGAGCAACAGCAGATTCACATTTAAATTTAGCAGTACCAGACTACTACTATAGACAAAATTCAAATGGTGGATTTTCAAATGGATCAGGATGTGGAAATGAGATAGCATCAGAACGTTCAATGGTAAGAAAAATGATTGTAGACTCAGTAGTTTATTGGGCAAAAGAGTATAAAATAGATGGATTCAGATTTGATTTAATGGGACTTCATGATATAGATACTATGAAAAGTATAAGAACTGAACTTGATAAAATTGATAAATCTATATTAATTTACGGAGAGGGATGGACAGGCGGAGATTCACCATTACCAGATTCTCAAAAAGCAATAAAAGTTAATACTAAAAAGTATGGTGATATGCAAATTGCAGCTTTTAGTGATGATATGAGAGATGTAATAAAAGGACATGTTTTTGATGAAGAAAAACCAGGGTTTGTAAATGGATTTAATGGATTAGAAGAAGTTATAAAGTTTGGAATTGTTGCATCAACTAAACATGATGGTGTAAAGTATGGAATAGCACCAGCACCTTATAATGGATATGGTGTAGAACCATGGGCAAATCAACCATACCAAACTGTAAACTATGCATCAGCACATGATAATCTAACATTGTGGGACAAGCTTCAAACAACAAATAAAAATTCATCAAAAGAAGAGTTGGAGAAAATGAATAAATTATCTGCATCATTAGTTTTAACATCACAAGGAATACCATTCTTCCAAGGTGGAGAAGAGTTTGCAAGAACTAAGGTAAACCCTGATGGAAGTTTTAATGAGAATAGTTACAATGCTCCAGATTCAATTAATAAAATTGATTGGAAAAGAAAAGCTGAATATAATGATTTATTTAATTACTACAAAGGTTTGATAGAATTAAGAAAATCTCATAAAATATTTAGAATGAATACAACAGAAGATATACAAAAATCATTAACTTTCCTAGAGAAAGGTAAGGCATTTAAAGAAGATAATGTAGTTGCATATACATTAAATGGTGAAAAAGCAAAAGATTCATGGAAGGATGTAGCTGTAATTGTAAATGCAAATAAAGATGATGTAGAAATAACATTACCATCTAAAGAATGGGAAGTCGTTGTTGATGGAGATAAGGCAGGAACTACTTCATTAAAATCAATAAATGAAGATAAAGTAGTGGTTAAAGGACAAAGCTCATATGTATTAGTTCAAAAGGATAGTTATGAAGAAACTAAAAATCCAGGTGAAGAGGATAAAGAAGAAGATAAAGAAAATGAAAATAATGGTGGAAACTCAGGTGATACTAATGATGGAAAAGATGATGAGAAACTACCAGAGACAGGAGATAAAGGTATCGGAATTTATTTTGCTATATCTATAGCAATAATAGGAATGTTAGCAGTAATAAATAAAGATAAGATTAAGAGGTTTGTAGAGGCAAATAAAAAAGTAAAATAATTTAATAAAGATGGTGTATGAATGAATTATTCATACACTATTTATTTTTAGGGCGATAAATAAGAAAATTAAATTTTATATTTAAAAAGTATCAATATCTAAAATTTAACATATAATAAATTATATATGAACTGTATTGACATTCAAAAATACAGATGATATTTTGTAAATGACAATAAAATATTTCGGTAGGTGAGGTTACCATAGGGATACGGGTTGCTACCGCAAAATAATGGAGACATTATTCGCTGGTTAGCAAAGTAGGTCGATTCAAGGCTTACTTTAATGCAATTTCATTGCCCTATGATACTAAAGCTTGAAACGAGAATGAATATATTTAAATTTAAAGAATCTTTTATTATAAGGGTTGAATTTTGATTGTAAATCTTCGTTTCAAGTAAGCGAAGATTTTTTTGTTTTAGTAAAATAAAATTTATTTTAAAAAGGTAGGTGAAAACAAGTTGGACAGTAGTTTTAAGTGTATGGAAGCAGATGATGATGATTTATTTATTTTTAGAAATATAGTATTTATAAAAAATAAGCTGTCTATATGGCTTGTTTGCTATGCCTAAAAATAAATATAATTAATAATCATGCCTGCTTTTAGAAAAAAGCAGGCTTTTTTCATATCTATTTTCATACACGTTGTGAAAAATAGGAGGAAATTATGATGATTAAAATTTTGAAAATTAAAAACCAACAAAAAAAATTAGAAGTAGAAAATAAAAAAAGAAAATTAGTAGAAGATAGAATAAGGTTATTATCAACCTTTGATGAGTCAAAGATCTTAGATTATATGAATACAAGAATAGAAGGATTAACACAAAAAGAAGTGTTAAAAAAACAAGAGAATGGATTTAATGAATTAAGTAAAAAGAAAGAAAGTCAAATATTAAAAGCTTTAATGGCATTTATAAATCCTTTTACAATAGTTTTAGGAATTTTAGCGGTAGTTTCATTTATTACTGATTTCTTATTATCACCTGTATCAGAAAGAGATTTGACTACTGTGATTATAATTCTTACTATGGTTTTAGTAAGTGGAGTTTTAAAAATAGTACAAGAAGGAAAGTCAAATAAAGCTAGTGAAAGTTTGAAAAATATGATAAGTACAACAGCTACTGTTGTTAGAGATAATGAGGAAAATGAATTAGATATAAAAGAAATTGTTTGTGGTGATATTATTAAGTTATCAGCAGGTGATATGTTACCTGCCGATGTTAGAATCATTTTTTCAAAAGATTTATTTATAAGTGAATCTGCTTTAACGGGTGAATCACAAGTGGTAGAAAAATTTAGTATTAAAGATTTTAATGAAAATATTCTTCAAAAAAGAAATATAGCATTTATGGGAAGTAATGTAATTAGTGGTAGTGCAATAGCTGTAGTAATAGCTATTGGTGATGATACGATAATAGGAAGTATTGCTAAAAGTTTAGGAGTAAAAAGAGAACTGACAAGTTTTGATAAAGGAGTAAACTCAGTAAGTAAACTTTTAATAAAGTTTATGATGGTTATGGTACCAATAGTTTTTATAGTTAATGGAGTAACAAAGGGGGATTGGCTTTCAGCATTTTTATTTGGAATTTCTATTGCAGTAGGGCTAACACCTGAGATGCTTCCAATGATAGTGACAACTAATCTTGCTAGAGGTTCTATGAAAATGGCTAGAAAAAAAACTATAGTTAAAAATTTAAATTCAATTCAAAATTTAGGTGCAATGGACGTTTTTTGTACAGATAAAACAGGTACATTGACAGAAGATCATATAATTTTAGAAAAATATTTAAATATATGTGGCAAAGATGATTTAAGAGTTTTAAGACATGGGTATTTAGTAAGCTTATTTCAAACAGGTGTTAAAAATTTATTAGATAAAGCTATATTAGATAGAGGGCAGCATGAAGGACTTGCAAATTTAAAAAATGATTATATAAAAGTAGATGAGATTCCTTTTGACTTTTCAAGAAGAAGAATGTCTGTTGTAATAGAGGATAAAAATGAAAAGAAACAAATGATAACAAAAGGTGCTGTAGAGGAAATTATAGCAATTTGTAAATATGCTGAACTTGATGGAGAAATTGTTGAAATAACACAAAATTTAATAGATAAAGTAATTGAGGTATCTGATGAGCTAAATAATAAAGGAATGAGGGTAATTGCAGTTGCACAAAAAAATAATATAGATAAAATAAAAGAATTTACAGTTGAAGATGAAAAGAATATGGTTTTAATAGGATACATTGCTTTTTTAGATCCACCAAAAGAAAGTGCAAAAGAAGCAATTGAACTTTTAGAGAAATATGGGACAAGTGTTAAGGTGCTAACTGGAGATAATGATAAGGTTACAAAATTTATTTGTAATAAATTAAATATTAAAACTGATAAAATAATTTTAGGTGAAGAGATAGATAAGTTAAATGATAAGGAACTTTCTAATATTTGTGAGAAAGCAAAAATATTTGCAAAATTAAGTCCAAAACAAAAAGAGAGAATAATTTCTTTGTTAAAAAATAATGGTCATGTAGTTGGATTTATGGGTGATGGAATTAATGATGCACCTGCTATGAAAAAGGCAGATGTCGCTATTTCAGTAGACACAGCAGTAGATATTGCTAAAGAATCAGCAGACATAATACTTTTAGAAAAAGATTTAAGAGTATTAGAAAATGCTATTATAGAAGGAAGAAAAACATTTGGAAATATTATAAAATATATAAAAATGACAGCAAGCTCAAACTTTGGAAATATGTTTAGTGTATTAATAGCATCAGCATTTCTACCATTTTTGCCAATGATGGCATCACAAATATTAATTTTAAATTTGATATATGATATATCTTGTATTTCGATTCCATGGGACAATGTAGATGAAGAGTATATAAATAAGCCAAGACAATGGAATGCAGATACGATTGGAACATTCATGAAATTCATAGGACCTGTAAGTTCTATTTTTGATATATTAACTTATATTATCATGTTTTTTGCAATTTGTCCTTTAATAGTAGGATCAAGTTTTGCAAATGCTAATGAGAATAAAGAGTTATTTATAGCTATTTTTAACACTGGGTGGTTTATAGAATCATTATGGACACAAACATTAGTTATTCAAATGATCAGAACACAAAAGATACCATTTTTGGAAAGTAAAGCATCAAAACCAGTTATTATATCTACTATATTAGCAATAGGAGTGGGAACTTTAATTCCATTTACAGCTATTGGGAGAAGTCTTAATATGACAAGTCTTCCACTTATATATTTTTTAGTTCTAATAATAATAATTATATTGTATATAATTTTAATAACTATTGCTAAAAAGATTTATATAAAAAAATATAAAGAATTGTTATAAAGAAGAAGGGATTGTGTCATGAAAGGTGTGATGCAATCTCTTGTCTATTTTAATATATTAAAAAGTTTTGCAAAATTAAATTTTAAGTGTACAATCTATATATTGAAATTTTTTGCATAGCAAAAAGTAGAGAGGAGAAAACAAATGAAGAAGACACTATCATCCATTCAGTGGATGGCATTTATAATTCTTGGAAATGTTGTGTATGCTTTAGCTGTTGGACCAATGTTCCATATGACTATGGCACAAACTATGATGTTTCTTCAAAGAAGTATATTTATTTTAGGAATTGGTGCAATTATTCAATTATTTTTTGGTCATAGGCTTTACATAAGTGAAGTCCCATCAGGGCTTTGGTTTGGTGTATTTATAGTTTATGCAGGAATTGGGCAAGCTTTATTTGGTAGTGATATAAATACCATAAGAGTTTTAACATTTTCAATGATTGCAACAGGAGTAGTAATTTCACTACTAAGTATATTTGGAATTTTAGATAAAATAATGTTTTTATTTAGCCCAAGAGTACTTGCTACATTTATGGTGCTTTTAGTAGCAGAATTATCAAAAGATTTTATAGGCGGAATGATGGGGCTTGGTTATCAAGGTAGAACACAGATTTCAGCACCTATTTTTCTAATAAGTATCTTTTTAGTTTTACTAGCTTTATTTATAAGAAGATTTAAAGCACTAGCACCAGTATCATTTATTATAATTATAGTTGTAGGATGGGCATTATTCTATGTGTTTGGACTAACAACAGGCCTTCCAAAGATTCATGGATTTGTTAATTTACCAGCTATATTCCCATTTGGGGCGCCGCTTGTAAATATGTCTATGATACCAACAATAATTATAGCAATGTTTATATTAATAAGTACTATGCTAGCATCAATGAATGTAATAAAAGAGGTTTTAGAAAGAGCTAATAATAGAGAATTTGAAACATCAGTAAAAAGAGCAGGAGTAATGCTTGGAATAGCACAGGTACTTTCAGGAGTATTCTTTGCAATAGGAGCAGTTCCTGCAATATCAATAGTTGGATTTATAGAACAAACTAACTCAACTAAAAAAATACCATTTTTAATAGGGAATATTTTAGTTATAGTAGTAAGTTGTATAACACCAATTATGGCATTTTTCACGACACTTCCAACTCCAGTAGCATATGCATCTATATTCACTATATT
>JBOGAY010000375.1:0-2540 GCA_051655925.1 Sarcina sp.
TTGATGAAGATTGTGATATGACAGAAATTGAATTCTTAAATACAGTGTCAGATGAGTTAAATATAGCAAGAGCTGATAGATTTGCATTTGCAGGATACTTCTTTAAGTATAGCGATACTGATAGATTAGATTCAGAACAAGCAAAATCAGATGCAGCAGCAATTATAGAAAACAGAAGATAATTTTTACTAAAGAAAGTCTTAGTTATAGAGATATAGCTAGGACTTTTTTGTATTAATAATTGTAAAAGTGATAAGATAGATTTAGGAAAAAATTTATTTGGACAAAGGTGAATTTTATGAAGAGAAACGTTGCACAAAGAGAGTTTAAAAAACTTCAAGGTCAATTTAAAAAGATAGAAGAAATTGTTTATAACTCAGGTATGAAAGCTTTAATTGAGCATGATATTTCTGTTAGAAAAAAACTTCAGACTATTTTAGAGACAGAAGAGTTTAGTTTTAAAGGTTATGAGGATTTATATGATAACTACTTAGGACTTTTGATATATATTTCAAATAAGATTTTAGATGATTTCAATAAGAAAAATGAAAGTAGTTTTAAATTTAATGATGTTGTTAGAGAGAACTATAAGAATCTTATTAATGCAGGGATTAGAACAGTTTTAACTAAGGAGCATATTCCAAAGGTTATTGCACAGGAGTTTGATGATGCTTTTCCTGATAATCCAAAGGATGAGTACCATCTTGCTAGAAGAATGCCAAGAAAGTTCTTTATTCATTTAGGTGATACAAATACAGGGAAAACTTATAATGCAATGCAAAGATTAAAACAAGCAAAGCAAGGAATATACTTATCACCACTTAGAATTCTTGCATTAGAAATTTACGAAAGATTAAATTCAGAGGAAGTTATATGTAACCTTTCAACTGGGGAAGAAGAGGATATCAAGGATAATGCTACACATGTAAGTTGTACTATTGAGAAAGGCAATATAAAAAAACAATATGATATTGCAGTTATTGATGAGATTCAAATGATTGATGATATGCAAAGAGGAGATGCTTGGACAAGGGCAGTTCTTGGACTTCCAGCAAGTGAAATTCATATTTGTGGAGCTTTAAACAGTAAGAACTTACTTAAGAAAATGCTTGATGATTGTGGTGAAGAATATGAAATTAAAGAGTATGTGAGAAATGTACCTCTTGAAATTGAACAAAAACCATTTAATATAAATGATGCTATGGAGGGAGATGCAATAGTTCTTTTCTCTAAAAAGAAAGTGCTTGAAACTGCACAAACTTATTCGAAGATGGGAGTTAAGGCTAGTATTATTTATGGTGATTTACCTCCAGAGGCTAGAAAGAAACAATATGAGCAGTTCATTAATAAAGAAAGCAAAATTATAATTACAACAGATGCTATTGGAATGGGAGTTAATCTTCCGATTAGAAGAGTAGTATTCCTAAATACTAAAAAGTTTGATGGTGAAGAGTTTAGAGAACTTAAATCACAAGAGGTTAAACAAATTGGTGGTAGAGCAGGAAGAAAAGGTATATATGAAGTTGGATATATTGCTACAATTCAAGGGTGGAGTGAGTTTGTAAGAGAGAGAATAGAAGAAGTTGATGATGTTATAAAGTCAGCAGTTCTTGGACCTTCAGAAGCTATTTTAACTATTGAAGGACTTAAACTTAGAGAGAAACTTGCACTTTGGAAAGAAAAAGATACAAAGCAAGATTATTATAGGAAGATGGATATTACAGAATATCTTTTAATACTTGATAGAGTTAAAAAATATAAACTTTTAGATAGAAATGAGTGGAAACTTTTAAAGGTTGCTTTTGATGTAACTCAGGATGATTTAATGAATACTTTCTTAAATTTTGTTGATGAAGTGTTTATTTTAAAGTATGAAGAACTACTTAAACCACAGTGTTTAAGTGAGAACTTAACAGAGCTTGAACTTTACTATCAAAAGGTTAATATGTATTATTCATTCTCTAAGAATTTCAACTTAAAGCTTGATATGAAGTGGGTTGAAGATGAAAGAATCAGAGTTAGTGAAGAGATTGATAAAATACTTTTAGGATTATAAAATAAAAAATAGAGCAAAGATTCACTTAAACTTAAGTAATTCTTTGCTCTATTTTATTTAATAAATGAATTTATAATCATTCCTACAATTACAATAATTACACCAATAAGTGCAAGTCCTGTTGGGAGTCCTGAACCTATGAAAATCATAGAACCTATGATTGTAAAGACTACTGTACCAGCTTGAGTTGCTTCAACACCTGCAAGTAAAGATAAGCTATGTTTTGCTTTATCTGTTGCGAAAAAGAATAAAATAGTAGCAATTACACCAGAGAATATAGCAAGTATAAGAGCTTGTACTAAACTTTCTTTTGAAAGAAAACCAGAGTTATTGTATCCAACAAAGGCAAATATTATTGCAAGTGGCATACTTACAAGTGCAACTCCAAATGAACGTTGAAAGCTAGATATTTCTGAACCAAAAGTAGCCATTAATTTTCTATTACCTAAAGGATAAAGAAATGCTGCAATTAAAACAGGAATAA
>JBOGAY010000376.1:0-10458 GCA_051655925.1 Sarcina sp.
CTAGAGAGAAGCTTTTGAATAAAGGAGTAAAGGTATTGACAGATGCTGAATTACTTGCTTTATTACTTAGAACAGGTACAAAGGATGAGAGTGCTTTAGAGCTTTCGGATAGGTTGTTAAAAACTGTTAATGGTGTTGGTGGAATTTTTCATACACCAGTAGAAACTTTAATGAAAATTAAAGGCATAAAAGAAGCTAAAGCTTCTCAGTTAATAGCAGCTTGTGAACTTTATGAAAGAGCAGCTTGTGAAAAACGAAATAGTATGCAGATTAAGTCTGCAAGAGATGTAGTAAGTGTTCTTGGACATAATTTTTTTAAGGATACACAAGAAGTAGTTAGACTTTTATGTTTAAATACAAAAAATAATATTATATCAATTAAAGAAGTTTTTAAAGGCAGTTTAAATAGTTCAATAGTTCATCCAAGAGAGATTTTTAAAGAAGCGATTCATCTTAGTGCAGCTTCAATTATTTTATGTCATAATCATCCATCAGGAGATCCGACACCTAGTATTGAAGACATTAATATAACCAAAAGAATTAAATCCTGTGGTGAAATCATAGGTATCGAACTCTTGGATCATGTTATATTAGGAAAAAATAACTTTATAAGTTTAAAAGAAAAAGGAATTATATAATTGAAAGGGGAATAAACATGGGTTTATTTGGATTAGGAATGACTAAGGACTTAGGAATTGACTTAGGTACTGCTAATACTTTAGTTTTTGCTAAAGGGAAAGGTATAGTTTTAAGAGAACCATCAGTTGTTGCTATTAATAATTTAACAAAAAAAGCTTTAGCAGTTGGTGCTGAGGCAAAGCAAATGATAGGTAGAACACCAGGAAATATAGTTGCTATAAGACCTTTAAAAGATGGAGTTATAGCTGACTTTGATACAACACAAACTTTACTTAAAAAGTTTATAGATAAAGTAACAAACAAAGGTGCTTTCACAAGCCCTAGAATAATAGTATGTTTCCCATCAGGGGTTACAGAAGTTGAAAAAAGAGCTATTGAAGAAGCTACAAAACAAGCAGGAGCTAGAGATGTAATTCTTATGGAAGAACCAATGGCAGCTGCAATTGGAGCAGGATTACCAGTTGATGAACCAACAGGAAGCATGATTGTTGATATTGGAGGGGGAACTACTGAAGTAGCAGTTGTTTCACTTGGAGGTATCGTAACAAGTAAATCATTAAGAGTTGCAGGGGATGAATTAGACCAAGCAATAATCAATTATGTTAAGAAAGAGTATAACTTAATGATTGGTGAAAGAACAGCAGAGCAAGTTAAAATGCAATTAGGTTCAGCTTTTAAAGTTGAAGGAGAAGAAGATGAAGTTATGGAAATCAAAGGTAGAGATTTAGTAACAGGTCTTCCAAAAATAGTTGAAATAAATGAAGCTCAAATCAGAGATGCTCTTAAAGAGCCTGTAGCTGCAATAATTGAATCAATCAAGACTACATTAGAAAAAACACCACCAGAACTTGCTGCTGATATCATGGATAAAGGAATTATGTTAGCAGGTGGAGGGGCTGCATTAAGAGGGTTAGATCTTTTAATTAACCACGAAACACATATGCCTGTTCACATAGCTGAATCACCATTAGACTGTGTTGCTTTAGGAGCAGGAAAAGCATTAGAAAAGTTCGATCTAATCGCTAAGCAACAAAGAGGCTAAATTTAGATGAAATTTTTTAAAAGTAAACTGGCAGTAACGGTTATTGTTCTGTCAGTTACATTTTTAGGTGTAATTATTTACACGGCAAAAACTAATTCAGATTTCATATCTGGGGCACTAGGTGCAGGGTTCAACCCTGTTCAAAAAGCAATATACACAGCAGGCGAAAAAATAAAAGGTGGAATAGATTTCTTTGCAAGCTTCTCAGAAGTTAAACAAGAAAATGATCAATTAAAAGCACAAGTTATAGAACTTCAAAACCAATTAGTTGGTTATGATACTTATAAATCACAAAATGAACAATTAAAGCAAGAATTAAACTTTAAAAATCAACATGCAGAATATAATTATGTTGGAGCTAATATCATTGGAGAATCAGGAGGAAGCTTCTATGAAGGTTATGTAATCGATAGAGGTTCAGATTCAGGTATTAAAAAAGACATGATAGTTATAGCAGGGAATGAATTAGTTGGTATAGTAACAGAGGTTAATAGTAATTGGGCTAAGGTTCAAACAATATCAAGTACGAATACTGCTGTTGCAGCAACAGTTGAAGAAACAAATGAAGTTTCAGGTATTGTAAGAGGATACAGAAATGTAGGTAATAGAGAACCACTTGCTAAAATTTACAATTTACCAATGAACTCACCAATTAAAGCTGGTGATACAATATTAACATCAGGACTTGGTGGTGTTTACCCTCAAGGAATAAGAATTGGTTCAGTAACATCTGTAGAAACAGACAATGTTCAAGTTTCTAAGAGTGCTGTAATTAAACCATTTGCTGATTTTAATACTTTAACACAAGTAGTAGTAGTAGTTCCTAAAGATGCATCTAGAGGAGAAATAAAATATTAATTCAAAGGGGATAGATAGATATGAAAAAAATTGTACTTATCCTTATTTGTATACTTTTATTTGTCTTAGATAATAGCATCATGCCATTCTTGGGTATCGGAGGCGTATACCCAAGTTTGCTATTTGTTTTTGTAATTTTAGTTTCAACAATAAATGGTTATTGGGATGCAATTATACTAGGAAGCATTTCAGGTATACTACAGGATATTTATTTTGCTCATGTATTTGGAGTTAATGCGCTTATTAACTTAATATTATGTTTAATAGCAGCTTATATAGGTGATACTATTATTAAGAATAGAATAATAATACCAGTTGCAACTGTTGCAGGGCTAACAGCAGTTAAGTTTATTATTATTATGTTTGTAGGTAGGGCGCTTGCATTAAATGTACCAATAGAAAACTTAATTATAATGGTTATTTACAATGTTGTAATGGCTATTGTTATGTATAGTTGGGTAACAAAAATATCAAATAAAGATATAATGAAAAGGACTTGGAAATTTGGTAAACACAGGTGATTAAATGAAAAGATTTAACAAAAAGAAGAAGAAACCTGTAAATAGATTTAAGGTGTTAATATATATAGCTCTAATAGTATTTGGAGCTATTTTAGCACGTCTTTTATATTTACAGGTTTTTGATTATAACAATTTAAGGGCAAAGGCAGATATAAGATCAACACGATTTATGTCAGAGCAAGCACCGAGGGGAAAAATATATAGTGCTGATGGTGATTTGCTTGCAACTAATAAAGAGGCCTATATGCTTACATTCACAAAAACGAATGAGGGAATGAGTAATTTTTATAATGTTATAAATACAGTATTTACAATCTTAAAAGAAAATAATGCTTATGACAAAATAGATGATAACTTTAATTTAAAAATTAATCCTCAAGGAAAATTATATTTTGATTTTCCAGTAAGTGAATCAGATACAAAGCTTTGGAATGGACAAAAATTAAGATTTATGTATGATAGAGGTCTTGAAGGTGATGTTGAAAATACTTTATACCCTAAAAATGATGGGAATTTTACTAAAGAGCAAATTGATGAAGTCAACAAAACATTACTATCATATACACCAGAACAAACTTTTGATATTTTAGTTAAGCAATATGGTTTATATAATATGCTTAACATAGGAAAGACTCTAACAAAAACAGAACAAAGAGAGTTTGATAAAAAATATAAAGCTATGAATGCTAGTGATATTACTAATGAGTTATTAAAAACTTATAGTTTAGCAGACATAAGAGAATTTATGCTTATTAGAGATGATATGAAACTTCAAAGTTATTCAGGTTTTAAACCAATAACAATAGCTTCAAACATAGGCGAAAAAACAGCTTATATCTTTTATCAAAAATTAAATTCTTTACCAGGAATAGGAGTCGATAAAAAACCAGTTAGATATTATCCTTATGGAACTTTAGCATCTCATGTTTTAGGATATATGGGAGCAATTACAGCAAACCAAACTAATAAATATGAACAAAAAGGTTATGATGTTTCATCAGATTTAGTTGGAGTTTCTGGAATAGAAGCAGCATTTGAAAATGTTTTAAGAGGAAGAACTGGTGGAGATATGGTTAAAGTAAATTCAGCAGGACAAAAAGTTGGAACTTTATATCAATTAGAACCTTATCCAGGTGATAATGTTCACTTAACAATAAATGCTGATATTCAATATGCAGCAGCTAAAATGTTACAAACACAAATGGATTATGTACAAAAGAATGAGCCCGATGGGAAAAATGCTAAAATGGCATCTGCTGTAGCAATAGATGTCAACACTGGAGCTATTCTTGCTATGGTAAGTTTACCTAACTATAACCCTAATGATTTTGCATCAGGTAAAGTTAGTACAGATGTAGTGAAAAAATATTTCAATCCAGACGTAGCAAAAATCGGAGAAAACTTTATAAAAACAATGGGACTTACTAAAACTGTAGATGAAATGTTCCCAGAAGATAGTAATGGCAATAGAACGGATAAATATGATGTTATTCCAAAACCATTATTTAACTATGCAACAATGGGGCTTACACCTCCGGGATCTACATTTAAACCTGTAACTGCAACTGCAGCACTTGAGAGTGGTGTAACTAATGCAAGTTACACTGTAACAGATTCACCATCGTTATATTATCATGCAGAACCTAATATTTTTGGTAATAACTTACCTAAAGATAATGCGGATCATGGTGTAGTTAATATAGTCAAAGCAGTACAAGTTTCTTGTAACAATTATTTTTATAATATGGCAGCAAAGCTTTTCTATCATTTTGGTAAGACAACACAAGCTTTAGATATTATAGGTGATTATGCAGCAAAGTTTGGTCTTGGTACAATGCCAGGATCTGATGAAAAAGCAAGTACAGGAATTGAGATACCTGAAAAGTTTGGAAATGCTTATAATTTTGAAGACTTTAAAAGTAATTCGATTTATTATTCAAAATGGACTTTAGTTGAAGCACTTAAAGCTGGACATTTTGATGCTAGTAATATTAAGTTCGCACCAATAGATATTGCAACGAATGATAAAGATTCTAAACAAGTAGCGGAAGCGAAAACTAATATTAAAAATATAGTGATAACTCAATTAAATAAAATTGGAAAAGAAGATATTAGAAATTCAGAAATGCAAAATCAATTTACTGCGAGTTTAGAAAAAGCTATTAAAAACTTATACAATGTATCTCCGGAAGCTAAAACATCTATTGATACATGGCTTAAAAATGAACCTAAAGTTACTTTAGATGATGATATTAATGCAACAGCGAGAGCTATTAATTCATGGGTAACATATACAATGTATACAACAATTACAACACCAGCACAGCTTGGTTATGCAGCGATTGGGCAAGGTACAAGTGAGTTTACACCACTTCAAATTGCTGGATATGTTGCAACACTTGCAAATGGAGGAACAAGATATAAACTTCATTTAGTTAATGAAATAACATCTCCTACAGGGCAAGTTGTTGAAAAGTTTAACCCAGAAGTAATTGATAAAGTTAATTTATCAAAACAAAATTTAGATCTTATTAAGCAAGGTATGTATAATGTTAATAATAATGTTCACGGTACTGGGTACTATGTATTTGGTGAACAAGGATTCCCAATTCCAACAGCTGGTAAGACAGGAACAGCTCAAGTAGCTTCAAACGAAGCTCAAGAGCGTAGTGTTGGTAGAGGGGCTACAGGAGTATATATTTCATTTGCACCTGTAGATCATCCACAAATTGCAGTTGCTGTAGTAATGTCTAATGGTATTCATGGATATTTAGGAGCACCAGTAGCAAGAGCTATTTATGAAACTTATTTTAGAGATGAAATAAAAACAAAGTATCCTAATTATCATCCAAAAACAATGGCAGGAGAACCATATGATTATACATTAAATCCTCCATTACCAAAAATTACTGGAGAGAATGTAAGTGAAAATACATCACAAGCAACTCAGTAAAAAGAAAAAATTTGATTTAGATAACGGTGAGGATGTCACATTCTAGGCAACCTCACCGTTTTATTTTGTAACAGTAAGAATTATGTCATAACATTGTTTATAAATTTTAAATAATTCACTATGTGTAAATTGATAAAATCTACTAGATAGTGTTATATATTATTAAAGGAATTTTGAAAATATTAATTTAAGTATTAGGGGAAGTATTTAAATTATTGATAGAGAATGAAGGGGATGAATTAAACTATTGTTTTATATTCGTTAGAATTTAAAAGAAATAGGTGATTAAATGAGATTCAATCGAAATCGAAATGGTGTGGATAGATACAGCGTTATAATAATAATAGCTATATTAGTATTCACACTTATATTATGTAGACTTATTTATCTACAAGTTTTTGAACATCAGAGTTTCGAGTCTAAAGCGGATATAAGATCAACTAGATTTATGCCGGAGCCAGCTCCAAGAGGTAATATTTATAGTTCGAATGGAAATTTATTAGCTACAAATAAGGAAGAATATACGCTTGAGTTCACAGAAACACAATCAGGAATGCAAGATTTTTATAATACAATAAATTCTGTTTTTAATATTTTAAAACAGAATAATGAATTTTCTAAGCTTCAGGATAAGTTTCCGATAGAAATAAATTCACAAGGGCAGTTATATTTTAACTTCTCAGTGAGTGAAAGTTCAAATCCTAAAGTTTGGAATTCTTTAAAATTAAGATTTATGTATAATAGAGCTTTAGAAGCTCCAATAGAAAATGAATTGTTCCCTAAAAATAATGGAACATTTACACCAGAACAAACTGCTCAAGTTAATAAAATATTAGCAACATATTCAGCTAAAGAAGCATTTGATGATTTAGTTAAGCAATATGGGCTATATAATATGCTTAATATTGGTAAGACACTAACACCAGCTGAGCAACAAGCATTTAATCAATCTGAGCAAAAAATGTCAGCAGAAGAAATAACAAATCAATTATTACAAAAGTATAGCTTAAACGATATAAGAAACTTTATGTTAATTAAAGATACTATGAAGCTTCAAAGTTATTCAGGATTTAAACCTGTTATAATTGCTCAAAATATTGGTAAGACTTTGGCATTTGTATTTGAACAACAACAAAGTCAACTTCCAGGAATAAATATAGTGGAAACACCAGTTAGATACTATCCTTACGGAACTTTAGCATCTCACGTTATAGGATACATTGGTAAGATACCTTCAAGTGAGGCTAATAAATATGAGGAGCAAGGATACAATGTATCAAGTGACCTTATAGGTGTTGCAGGGCTTGAAGCAGCATACCAAAACGTATTAAGAGGAACTACAGGTGGAACAATGGTTAAGGTTAATGCTGCAGGGCAGAAAATAGGAAACCTTTATACATTACAAGCTACACCTGGAGATAATGTATATACAACTATTAATACTAATTTAGAGTATTCAGCAACAAAAGCATTAGAAACACAAATGAACTATATTCAACATAATGTTCCTTATGGGGCAGATGCTAAAATGGGAGCAGTAGTAGCTGTTGACCCTAGAAATGGTAATATTCTTGCTATGGCAAGTTTACCAGGATATAATCCTAATGATTTTGCAACAGGTAAGATTAGTCAAAAAGTATTTAATCAATACTTCAATCCTGATATTGCAAAACTTGGACAAGAGTTTATAGATCAATCAGGAATTCACAAAACTTTAAATCAAATGTTCCCAGTACAACCTAATGGAACAAGAGAAGATTTATATAGTGTACTTCCAAAGCCACTATTTAACTATGCTACAATGGGGCTTGTCCCTCCAGGATCAACATTTAAACTTGCAACAGCAACAGCAGCATTAGAGACAGGTGCTACAAATGCAACTTATACAATTTCTGATTTTGGTGGACCAAACTCAACTTATTATGATGCTAAACCAAATATATTTGGTGCAGATCTTCCAAAAGACTGGCAGAATAATGGTATAGATAACTTATGGAAAGCTATAGAGGTTTCAAGTGATACTTACTTCTTTAATATGGCAGCGAAAATGTATTATAAATACAATCAATCAGTATCAGCGCTTAATATCTTAGCAGAATATGCAGCTAAGTATGGACTTGGTACAATGCCAGGAAGTGATCAAACAAAAGGAACAGGTATACCACTTCCAGAAAACTTTGGTAACACATATAACTTTAGTGACTTTAAGAGTAACTCAATATTCTATTCAAGATGGACTTTAGTTTCAGATTTACAAAAAGGAAATCTTCCAGGAGCAAATATAGCTTTTGCACCTTTAAATATTGAAAATAACTCAAGTGACCCTAAAGATTTAGCAGATGCTAAAAATAATGTTATGAATACAATAACAAATCAATTAAATGAAATTGGTTTTAATGATATTAGAAGTAATGAAAGTCAAACTGCTTTTGTAAATAAACTTACTGGTGTTTTAGAAGCTTTCTATAAGGTTTCACCAGAGGCACAAAAATCAATAGCAGAGGCTATAAAAAATAATCCTAAACTAACAGTACAAGGTGATTTACAGGCAACAGCACAGGCAATTAATAACTGGGTTGTATATACAATGTATACTACAATTACAACACCAGCACAGCTTGGTTATGCATCTATCGGACAAGGGTTAAGTGAGTTTACACCAGTACAAATTGCAGCGTATGCAGCAACACTTGCTAATGGTGGAACAAGATATAAATTAAATCTTGTAAGTAAGATAACTTCTTCAACAGGACAAGTTATAGAGCAAACTAAACCTACTGTTTTAGATAAAGTAAATCTTCCACAGTCAGATTACGATATGATTAAAAGAGGAATGTGGGCAGTTAATAACCAAATCAAAGGTACAGCAGATGTTGACTTTGGTACAGGATTTAGAGATTTCCCAATCCCAACAGCAGGTAAAACTGGTACAGCTTCATTAATGGCTAATGAGCATAGTGTTGGTAGAGCAGCTTGGGGGGTATTTATCTCTTATGCGCCAGTAAAAGATCCTCAAATTGCAGTTGCTGTAGTTATTTATAATGGTCAGCACGGAGATATAGGTGCTCCAGTAGCAAGAACTATTTATGAGACTTACTTTAGAGATCAAATCAAAAAAGAAGATCCAAAATATAAAGCTTATGGACCAGGAGCATATCCAATATTCTGGGGTAAAGGTGCGGAGTATAATTATAGTTTAAATCCACCATTACCTAATATTACAGATAATGCACAAGTTCAAACAGCTAGTAATGTTACAGCTAATGCTAAAACAACAAACAATACTCAACAAGGAAATGTAGTTGGGAATAAAGAAACAGCATCAGCAATGAATAACTTAACTAAAAGTGGAGACGACTAAATTTTAAAATCAAAAGACTATCAAGTTTTAAAGTATAAACTTGATAGTCTTTTAATTTTTTGTGTCTTTTCTTGAACAAAAGGAAAATTTGTAAAAAGACCATATATAATAGAGTTAATGGAAGTAGTTGTAGCTATATAAGATTAGGGGGATGAAGTATTGGCAATCAATAAGAAGAAAAATAATTTTACAAGATTTTCTGCATTAAGGGGTATTGTTGCAGGGATATTTACGGTATTAATTTTGAGGGTTACATATCTTCAAGTATTTAAATATGAAGATTTTAAAGAAAAAGCAGACACAAGATCAATGAGATTTGTTGCACAAAAAGCTCCAAGAGGAAAAATATATGATGCAAACGGAAATATTTTAGCTACAAACAAACAACAGTATATAGCTACTTTTACAGAAACAGAAGCATCAAAAGAAGCTTTTTATAGAAGTATGGAAATTTTTCTAGACATAATGAATGAGAGTGAAGAAGAGATTATAGATAAATTTAATTTAAAAGTAGACGGAAATAATAAATTAGTTTTTGATTTTGGGTTCCAAAATGCAGAAAATAACAAAGCTGCAGAGTTAAGATTTAAAACAGATAAAGGAATTTTTGATGAAATTCAAAAAGAGTTGTATCCAAAACAAAATGAAGACCTAACTGATGCACAAATAGAAGCTATTGAAACAGAACTTTATAAAGTTACACCAGAGCAAATGTTTTATTATTTAGTTAATAAATATGAGATGGAAGAGCTTTTAGCGGAATACAAAGATAGAGATAAAAATTTATCATCTGCTGATGATAAGAGTTTAAGAGAAAGTATAAAGAGTAGATATACTAATGATGGTGAGAAGGGATTTGCTAGTAAAATTGCTAGAGGTCAAAGGGTTGTTGAAGATTTAGTAAAGGAGAAAACACTTGCAGAGATAAGACAGTTTATGGTTATTAAAGATGCTATAAAAATGCAAAGTTTTTCAGGATTTAAACCTGTTACAATAGCACCAACAATTTCAACAGATACAGCTTTTGTTTTGTATCAAAAACTTAATAGTTTAATTGGAATAGATGTTGCACTTGAGCCTATTA
>JBOGAY010000377.1:0-2637 GCA_051655925.1 Sarcina sp.
AAAAATAGACTTGCAAGCAACTCACTTTTAGAAGCACTAGTCTTTAGCAAAAGAGTAGCTAAAAGTATAAATCTAAAAAGCATAATTAGCAAAGATGAAGAATTAGAAGTCAAAAAAATAAAAGAATTATATGAAAAACAATTAGAAGATAGATTTGTAGAATCATACAAAGTTAAAAATGTAGAAATGGTCAAAATTAAAAAAATAAAAAGTAAATTAAGTGATGAAGAGATAGAAAAAATAAAAAACAAAGGAATAATAACAAGCAAAGAAAGCAAAGCAGGTATAAAATGTTTCAAAACCAAAGAAAAAATAAAAGAGAAATTATCAGACATCAAATTTAGAAAAATTATAGAAGAGGGGAATAAAAGATTTTATGATAAATGGTTTAGATAATATGGTTATAGATAAATATATAAAACTTGCACTAGCAGAAGATGTAACAAGCGAAGACATAACAACAAACGCTATAATAGACAAAGAAATAAAAGGAACATGTGATCTTATATGCAAAGAAGATGGAATCCTTGCAGGAATGCCTGTCTTTAAAAGAGTGTTTGAAATACTTGGTGGTGTAATAGTAAAAGAGCATTATAAAGATAGTTATATTATCAAAAAAGGAGACGTTGTTGCAACTCTAGAGGGTGATATAAGACATATCCTAATAGGTGAAAGAACAGCACTTAACTACCTTCAAAGAATGAGTGGAATTGCTACACTAACATCTGATATGGTAAAGGAACTAGAGGGAAGTAGCACAAAACTTCTAGATACAAGAAAAACCACACCAAACATGAGAATCTTTGAAAAATACTCAGTAAAAGTAGGGGGTGGCTACAATCATAGATACAACCTATCAGATGGAATACTTATAAAAGACAACCACATAGCAGCAGCAGGTGGAATTAAACAAGCAATAGGCCTTGCAAAAGACTACGCACCATTTGTAAGAAAAATAGAAGTAGAAGTAGAAACTCTAGCAGGTGTAAAAGAAGCACTATCAGCAGGTGCAGATATCATAATGCTTGATAACATGGATAATCAAACACTAACAAAAGCAGTTAAACTAATAGGTAAAAAAGCCATAACAGAATGCTCAGGAAATGTAACAATAGAAAGATTAAAAGAATTAAGTGAAATAGGAATAAACTATATTTCAAGTGGAGCATTAACACACTCGGCTAAAATACTTGATTTTTCAATGAAAAACCTAAAAAGATTATAAAATTAAAAAAAACTAAAAAAATATAAAAAATGCAAAAAATAGCACAAAGCGAAAAAAGCTGTGTGCTATTTTTCTTTTTTAAAAGTGAAAATAAATAAATTATATTTAAAATAAATAAAAGTTTTTCAGAAAAACACAAAAATTAAAGTGAAAAACAAAACAAAACATGAAAAAATACTATTGGTAAAATAACTTTAACGTTAAAATAAATAAAAAACTACAAAAAAAGATTGTATGTTTTTTTGGACAACCTTTAAAATTACATTAAAAACCATTAAACTTTTAAAATTAAAAACATAAATGGAAAATATAAGCATAAAATAAAGGGTTGAACTTAAAAAAAGAGCAAATAAAAAATACAAATTGTATATTTGTATAAAATTTCAAAAATTGTGTGTAGTAAAATGATGAATGAAAAATATTTTTTAATGTTTAAACTGATGCTATACTCTAGCCATAGAGAAAAATAAAACGAAAATCAAAAAAGAAAACAACAATAGAAAATAAAAAATAAAAGATAGAAAATAGAAAATAGAAAACAACAATAAAAAATAGAAAACAGAAAATAAAAAAATAAAAAAGACGTAAGTGGAAAGGCAGATGATTAAAAGAAAATTAAAACACTACATAAACATAAAAATCAGACTAATAAATTTTCAGTAGTGTCACATAGATTAATTGAAGTTTAAAGGGGAAATGTTAAATGTTTATAGTAGAAAAAGAACCAAAATCAATAGCTGCAGAGGCTTACAAAACTTTAAGAACAAATATTCAATATTCATCATATAATGAAAATTTAAAAACTTTACTTGTAACAAGTGCCAACCCACAAGAAGGTAAATCAGTTACAGCAGGAAACTTAGCAATATCATTTGCACAAGATAACAAAAAAGTTATAATTATAGACTGCGATCTTAGAAGACCAACAATTCACAAGAAGTTTAACATTTCAAATGAAAATGGTCTTACAGAATTACTATTAAGAAGAAAAGAAGCAAAAGAATGCATTCAAACATACTTAGAAAATCTTGATGTAATAACATCAGGACACATCCCACCAAATCCATCAGAAATGCTTGGGTCAGATAACATGACAAAGCTTTTAGAAGAATTAAAAGAAAGATATGATTATGTAATCATAGACACACCACCAGTACTTGCAGTATCAGATGCCCAAGTAATTGCAACAAAAACAGATGGTGTAGTGTTTGTAGTAAAATCAGCAGGAACTAAAAAAGAAGAAATAATACAAGCGAAAGCAAATTTAGATAAAGTAAATGCAAAAATAGTTGGAAGTGTACTAAACTCAATAGAAAATTCAAACAACAAGTATAGCTATATTTATTATGGAGAAGACAAAGAAACAAAGAAAAAGCATAGAATTTTTAGCAGAAAAAAACTAGCTTAAAAAG
>JBOGAY010000378.1:0-2376 GCA_051655925.1 Sarcina sp.
ATGCTAAAGAGTTAGAATTTGAAATAGCTCCTTGAACGAGAAAATTTTCTATCTTTTTAGATTTATCAGATCCATATGAAAAATTTTTATTGAATGAATCACTTAAAACAAAATAAGTAGATACATCTTTTAATGACTCGTAATTATAACTATTATCTGTTGGTAAATTTAAAAGAGTGTTTAGATAAATCTCTTGATTTTTGATTTCACTTCCGATATTAGCTATATTGGCTAAGGAACTTGCAACATCAGATTCAAGTCTATAAACATCTTGAAGACCACCAGCACCTACTTTATAATTTAATTTAGCAATCTCTAAACTTTCTTTTAAAAGAGCGTAGTTACTTTTTTGAATATCTAGTTGAGCATTTAATTGAAGTATATTGACATAAGTAGATGCTGTATAATATAAAATATTTAACTTTGTCTGTTCATATTGTTTTCTACTAGAATCAAGTGCAAGTTTTTCAATTTGAACAGAAGCATTAAGTTGATCATTGAAAATAACTTGAGAAAGTTCTAAATATGAGTTTACACTATTTGTAGGAGCTCCCATCTTAAAATTACTTGTTCTTTTATCAATAGCATTATATTGCATATTTGCATTCAACTGAGGTAATCTTGAACTATTAGAAATTTTCACATTATAAGAACTAGTTTCTAAATCTTGTTTAGATTTTAAAAGTGAAAAATTTGAATTTAATGCTCTTTCAACTGCATTTTTTAATGTAAGTTTAATTCTATCTTTTTCAGATGTTTTTAAATTTGAAATATTTTGTAAAAAAATAAGATTTGGATACAGCCCAAGTTTGTTAGCTAAATCTCCATTAAAAAAGATATTTTCTCTAGGTTCATTTACTTCAACGACTTTACCTAATCTATTGTTAGTTTTATAAAGCATATAATTTAATGATGCAGCTCTAATACGTTTTGAAAATTCCTTTTTCATATCAATACCAACATAAGCATATTTATTAAAATTTGTATTGAACGATATTAAAAATATAGGATTTTTACTTTCTTTTATTTTTTTTTCATCAGCTTTATATATATTAATTTTTAAATTGTTTATATTAATATTTTTAGATAAGTTAGTAATGTTTGCTTCACTTATATTTGAAATAAAAATATCAATTTCATTTACTCCATTTACATTATTAAAGATTTGAAGATAGTTTTTTAAATCTAAGTCACTGTAGATATAATTTAAATTATTTGGTAATTTTTCTAAATTTTTTCCAAAACCTAAAGGTGCAGAATAAAATTTATTTTTGTTTAAATTTTTTATTTTATCGATAGAAGTATCAGTTAAAATAAAAAGACTATCAATTTTATTATCTAAATTAATAGAATTTAGTTGATTTTCTAGAGTTTGATTATCAACATATAGAACTTTCATTATATTCGGCTGAAAATTAGTACCAGCAAAATTTTTAGTTAGTTCATCTTTTAGAATATTTAAGTAAGTATTTGACATTTCATCATTATTTTCTAAAATAACTGCAGTATTGAGTGTTTTAGAAAAAATAGAAATATTCATTATAAGTAATAAAAATAAAACTTTGATCACAGTATCCTCCTGAATTTAAATTTGACTAAACATTATATACTTTAAATTTAATATTTGTATATTTGCAAAGAAATACTGAAAAAAATGTACTGTATTGCATAATTAAAAGTTCTTCTATTTATATGAGAAAAATGATATACTATTAAAACATGTATATTATTAAAATTATAAATATAATAAATTTGATAAGATATGTTTTGAAGGACTCTTTTCTTTAAACATATCTTTATTTAATTATTATTAAGTAAGAATAAAAAAATTAAAGAAGAGGGGTGAAAGGATTTACTTTTAGTAATTTAATATAGAAAAATAAGGCTAAAAGTGTTATCTAAAAATGTTTTTAAATAAAAAATCATTGAATATTTTAAATCTGTTTTTAAGTTTAAAGAAATACAGTTATTCAGAGTTAGAAACAGTTCTAAAAATAAAGAAAAGATCAATAACAATGAATATAAATACAGTAAATAGTTTTTTACACAATCATAATATAAACGGTATACTGAAAGAGGATGAAATTTTTTATATCGACGAGAAAGAAATTTTAAAAATAAAAGATTTATTATCACATGCACCATTTAGTCCTATTGAAAGAAGAGACTATATTTTATTAAAACTTTTTTTTACTAATAAAGTGATATTAAGTAATAGTTTTATTGAATTAGATATCACAAGAAGAACGTTAAACTATGATTTAGAAAGAATAAAAGAATATTTAATAAAGTATAACCTTAAATTAGAAAGTTTACCTTCAAAAGGAGTTTTTCTTATTGGAAATGAAATAGATATAAGATTTTTATTTGCAAGTT
>JBOGAY010000379.1:0-6482 GCA_051655925.1 Sarcina sp.
ACTAATTTATTTAAAGCAACCTCTCCCATAGAATCCATTTTACTGCTTCCATATGCTCCTACCATTTTAGGTGAACTGTTTGTTTCCACTTTTTTACTGTTAGAACATCCTACAAGACCTAATATTGCAACTATTAAAATTATTTTCTTCATACTCAACCTCTCTTTCATATAGTTATCTTATTTTTCAATTTTTTATTAAATATCCTTTTATTATTCAATTTTTTATTAAATAACTATAATTCTAACATATCTGTATTTTGAAATAAAAAAAAGTTTATTGCTAAAATATTAGGCGCTAATTCAATATCTTCTTTTTCTAATGGACTTAATATAATTCTCTTATAAAAATCTCCCAATTGATATCTTTTTATATAAGAAATTAAACTAAAAAAATAATTCTCATTAAAAAATAAATCCCCATGTAGTATTATATCTTTTGATCCTATAATTGAATATGTGTTTATAATCGACTGAGCCATATATTTAGCACTTTCATTCAAAAGCTTACTAACTTCTATGTCTCCCTCATTATATAATTCTAATAATTTTTCTATTGATATATTATTAAAATATTGAGTTTCTTTCTTTAAAATAGTTTTTATAGAAATTAAACTTTCCAAACAGCCTCTTCTTTTACAAATTGGACAAAACTCCATATTCGGATCTATTATAATATGACCAATTTTCCCAATTGAATCTACTTCATTTATTAATAGTTCATTTTTAAAAACTGCTCCACCTATACCATTTATACCATAATGTACTAAAAAAAAGTCATGAAACTTAGGATACAAATAATTGTGAGCTATTGCAAAAGATTTTACATCATTTTCAATAACTATTGGAATATTAAAAAAAGATTGAATCTCTTTTTTTATAAAAATTTCTCTTTTCCAAATATCAATTCCAATACTATTTTCTAATCTATTTATAGTTCCCTTAGCTATAATTCCTATTCCTAAAAAATCAGATTCTTTCAATCCATTTTTTAACATCCACTCTTTTAATTCTTCTAGCATAATAATTATTAATTCTTCTGGGGTTTTATTTAAAAATAAATATTCTCTTGAATAAATCAATGATGGTTTTAAATTTGAAATAGTTATTTTCGAACTATCCGAAAAAAAACTCAATCCTATTATATATTTAAAATTATAGTTTAAATGTAAAACTTGCTCTCTTCGTCCTGCTTTTTCAGAGGGTAAAAACTCTCCTTCTAAAATTATTTTTTTTTCTATCAATTCAGAACAAATTTTAGTTATTAATACTGACGATAAATTTGTAATAGAAGTGATTTGTTTCTTTGAAATAGAACCGTAATTTTTTAGAGTATCTAAAACTAACTTAATATTATCAAATTTTAATTTTGTTAATTGCTTCATAAAATCACCTTCCATTATTTTATTGAACTCATTATATCACAATTAATTAAAATAATTAAATAATTTTTCTATTTACTATTGACTTTTTGCAAATAAAAAATTATACTCGTAAAAATAAATATATTTATAGTTGAATTACTTAGTATTTTGTATATAAAAAATTATTTAAAATAATTAAATAATATAAAAATAGGAGGCAATATTTTGAAAGCTATAATGCTTATGTTTGATTCACTAAATAGAAATTTTTTACCATCTTATGGAAATAATTGGATTAAGGCTGATAATTTTACAAGACTTGCAAAACATGCTATACAGTTTCAAAATTGCTATGCTGGAAGTCTCCCTTGTATGCCTGCTAGAAGAGAATTACATACTGGACGATATAATTTTCTTCACAGAAGTTGGGGACCACTAGAACCATTTGACGATTCGATGCCTGAACTTTTAAAAAACAATGGAGTTTTTACTCATTTAATAAGCGATCATCATCTTTATTGGGCTGATGGTGGAGCAACTTATCACAATAGATACTCAACATGGGAAATTATAAGAGGTCAAGAGGGAGACCCTTGGAAGGGATTTGTTGGTAATGTTAACGCTCCATCTAATGCAAAAGCACCTCAGCGACTTTTTATTCCGTCAAGAGAAAAACTTTCCGATATTTGGAATCAAGAATGGAAAAATAGACAACTTTTTAAAACTGAAGAAGATTATCCACAATCAAAAACATTTAATTTAGGTTTAGAATTTATTGAAAATAATTATGAAAAAGATAATTGGTTTCTACAAATAGAATCTTTTGATCCACATGAACCATTTTTAGTACCTGAAGAATACGATAAATTATATATTGATAAAATTAAAAAAAGAGATTTAGACTGGCCAGATTACCACCCAGTTACAGAAAGCGATGAAGATAAAGATAACCTTAAATACAAATATGCTGCTTTACTTTCAAAATGTGATAATAGTTTAGGGAAAGTTTTAAATCTTATGGATAAATATAATATGTGGAATGATACTATGCTTATTGTTTGTACAGATCATGGATTTCTTTTGGGTGAACACAATTGGTGGGCTAAAAATATGATGCCTGCATATAATGAAATAATAAACACTCCTCTTTTTATATGGGATCCTAGAATTGGTAAAAAAGGAGAACAAAGAGATTCTCTTGTACAATTTATAGATATTGCTCCTACTATATTAGAATTTTTTAATATTAATCCAACAAAAGATATGCAAGGAAAAGTTTTAAAAGAGACCTTAAAGAATGATCAAAAAATTCGTGATTTTGCTCTTGTTGGTTGGCATGGCAATCAAATTAATTGTACCGATGGAAGATACATCTATATGAGAGGACCAGAAACCTTAGAGAATAGTCCACTTTTTGAATATACTCTCATGCCAACTCATATAAAATCTAGATTCTCCATTGAAGAATTAAAAAATGCAGAATTTGTTAAAGGATTTAACTTTACAAAAGAGTGCAATGTTTTAAAAATCCCTGTTAAAGGCTTTAATCAACACTTTAGATTTGGAACTAGATTATATGATATATTAAAAGATCCAAAGCAATCTAATATTATTATAAATTATGAAATTGAAAAATATATGATTGAAGGAATGAGAAAAATTATGATTGAATCAGAAGCTCCAATTGAACAATATGAACGAATAGGAATACCCTTTGATGGTGATATTGAATTTGATGACATTATAAATCATCACAAAAAAATAGAAAGTTACTTTATTTTGAATGAAACTTTAGAAAAATTAAATTGGGAAGATCAAAGTAAAGAAGAATTTTTTGCTTTTATTAATCTCATGAGTACTCATAATAGGAATGAATTAATTGAAATTTTTCAAACTGAAGTAGAACATAAAAAAATAATTACTAAAAATTTAGTTAGAATGTTTATTCAAAACAATGTTTCAGAAGATAAAAAATCAATGGTTTTATATTTTTTAAATTTATTATCAAAAAGAGATTAAGGGAGGATTATTATGAAAAAAGCATTAAAAAATCTATTTTTGTTTTTTATTATGGGAATTACATTATTTGCAAAAACAAATACTTGGCCTAAAGAACCTGTCACTATAACTGTTCCTTGGGCTGTTGGTGGACTAGCAGATCAAGCTAATCGTGCTATAGCACAACAAGGTCAAAAATATTTAGGACAACCTATTGTTCCTGCTAATCGTACTGGTGCAGGAGGTGTTGTGGCATTAACTGAATTTTTAAGAGAAAAACCAAATTCACCGAAGCTTATTTATGGTGGTGAAGGTAGTTTTGCTATAGGTCCTTTATTTAATAAAGTTCCTTATAAATGGGACGATTTCGAACCTGTTGTAAATATTTATAAATCGACGTTTATTTTAGTTTCTAATCCAAAATTAAATATTTCTTCTTTAGAAGAATTAAAAGAATATGGAAAAAGCAACAAAATTATTTTTGCAGTAGCTGGTTTGAATTCTTCTGAATATTTAATGTTAGCTGCACTTTTAACAGAGATGGGATTAAATTTTGAAGGAGTTTCATTTGATGGAGCAAACGAAGCTATGAATGCAACGATTTCAGGTGATACTACAATTGGAATAACTCACGCTTCTTTAGCTAAAGAATATGTTAAAGCTAATAAACTTATTCCAGTGGTAGCTTTTGATGAAAAACCTCTAAATGATGAAGTTTATAATCTAAAGCCTGTAACTGAATACGGATATGATACTTTCTTTGTAAATAGATGCATCTTACTGGCTAGAAAAGGAACTTCTAAAGAAGTTATTGAAAAAATGTATGCTACTGTTGTAGAAATTTTTAAAGATCCTGAATTTTTGAAAACTGCTAATAATTTAGGATTAGTATTAGATCCAATCGGCCCTGAAGAATCTAAAAAACATATTGAAGATTCTATTGAAAAAGCAAATAGATTTTATAAATTATTAAACAAATAAAGGAGTTTATATGAAGTTAAAAACTAACTTAATTGGTGGAAGTTTATTTTTATCTATTTCTGTTATCATTTGGTTTTTAATTCCTAGCCAAATAATTTTAACACAAAATACCAGTATAAATTCCCAAACTTTTCCTAGACTCATTGTAAGTCTATCTATAATTTCTAGCATTCTTTTAATATTAAAAGAATCCATAAAAATTATAAAAAAAGAGCCTACAGAAGAGATTGAATTTATTTTTAATAACGAAGTAAAAGTTATTGTTATGTTAATCCTTCTTGTTGTATATGTATTTTTATTTGAATATCTAGGTTTCTTATTCTCATCAATCATATATTCTTTTTTAACATTGATGTACTATAAATCTAAAAATATCAAATATTATATATCCATTGCTTTAGTTTGCTTAATTGTAAACTATATTTTTAAGAATCTTTTATTAGTTCAATTACCTTAGGAGTGACTATGTTTGAAAATATTATTAGTGGATTTTATGAATTTTTTAATTTTAATAGTTTTTTATATATGAACATAGGATTATTTTTAGGTGTTATCTTTGGTGCAATACCTGGGCTTAGCGTAATGTTATGCTTAGTTTTATTTTTGCCATTTACCTATAGTATTGGTCCAATTGAATCTTTCATGTTTTTACTGGGTATATACTGTGCTGGAAGTTATGGTGGTTCAATCTCAGCTATTCTTATCAGAACACCTGGAACTCCTCATGCTGCTGCAACAATGATTGATGGTCATCCTTTAGCTGAGAAAGGTGAGGCAAAAAAAGCTTTAAAAATAGCTTTAGAAGCTTCTACCTTCGGAGGAATTTTTAGTGCTTTAATTCTTCTTTTCACAGCTCCACAAGTTGCTAAGATAGCTGCAAAATTTGGAGCTCCTGAATATTTTATTCTTTGTGTTTTTGGTTTATCTGTAATAGCAGGAGTTAGTGGTGATAGCTTATTAAAAGGAATTTTATCTGGATGTTTAGGTCTTTTTATTTCAACTATTGGAATGGATATTATTAGTGGAACCTTTAGATTTACTCTTAATAATTATAATTTGTATGCAGGACTTCCTTTAGTTGTTGTTTTAATTGGACTTTTTGCAATATCAGAAACATTATTAAAAGCTAATATGAAAATAGGAATAGAAAAAGAAACCGAAAAAGATCATTTAGGAAGTGGAAAAATTACAAAATTTGAATACGAACGAATGTTTTCACCCACTTTAAAATCTTCTATAATTGGTGTTATCATTGGAGCAATTCCTGGAACTGGAGCATCTATGGCATCATTTTTAAGTTATGATAGAGCTAAGAAATCCTCTAAATTTCCTAATGAATTTGGCAATGGGTCTATCGAAGGAGTTGCTGCCGCTGAAGCTGCTAATAATGCTGTCACTGGTGCCACATTAATTCCACTATTAACTTTAGGAATTCCTGGTGACGGAGCAGTTGCCATACTTTTAGGTACTCTTATGGTTAACGGATTAACTCCAGGACCAAATCTTTTTAAAGAGCATGGAGTCACATTATATGCTATTATGGTTGGACTTATTTTTATAAATCTATTTATGTTTTTCCAAGGTAGATTTTTAACAAAATATTTTGCTAAAGTTACTGAAATTCCTAAAGAAATTTTAGTTCCTCTTATTGTAATTTTCTGTTTCGCTGGAATATACTCTGTTAATAGCTCTATTTTTGACTTAAAATGTTCTATAATTTTTGGAGTTATTGCTTATATTTTAATTAAATTAAAATTTTCTACTATTCCAATACTTTTAGGGATGGTTTTAGGAAATCTAACAGAAATGAATTTTAGAAGATCTCTTATTATTTCTCAAGGTAATTTATCCATTTTTATTAAAAGACCTATTTCATTATTTTTTATACTTTTATTAATTTTAGCTATATTTTTCATTATTAGGTCATCTAAAAAAGCAAATTAAAAAGCACCTACCATAGGGTAGGTGCTTTCACTTTTATTGCCCATCTATTAAATTCTCTGTTTTAAAACCTAATGTTTTAGCTTTCTGAATCATCTCATTATAAATATCTAAAGGAATACTTTTCTCTCTCGATAAAAACCATAAATATTTATACGATGAACTTGTTACTATAGCATACTTATAATCCTCACTTATC
>JBOGAY010000380.1:0-6836 GCA_051655925.1 Sarcina sp.
ATTAGTATGGGAGCTTTAGGGTGCTCTAATGCAAGTGAAGTAGAAAAAAATATAATCGTAAAAAATGATGTAACAAAGGAAGAAGGGAAGAAAGAGAAGAAGTTAACTTATGAAAAAATAGAGAATCCAAAAGAATATAGTTTTAGTGAAGTTTTTTCAGATGGAGAAGATTTTTATGGACTTTTGCATACATGGAAAGAAGAAAAGGTTAATGAAAAAGGCTATGAAGGTGAATTTGATTTTCAAAAAATAGAAAAAGATAATAGTTGGGTAAAAGTAGAGAATAATAGAATTGCTAGTATGTATCCATGGAAAGGGGATTTTAATAAGGATTTTGTAGGATTAAGAAAAGCTGTTGAGGTTGTAATTGAAGGGGAAAAGTATATAAGTAAAGTACTTGAGGGTGTCAAATATTATAATGGAGAGGAAGAAAAGATATATAAGTTTGAAAAAGAATTAAATGAAAATGCAATACTTACATCTGGTCTTATAAATGAAAAATATGGCTTTTACGCACTTAGACCAGAAGAAGAAAAAAATGAATCAGAACAAATTATAGAGATAATAAATGTACAAACTGATGAAAGAATGAAAGTTAAAAATAAAATTGAAGAAGCTATTATACAAAGTATTTACCTAGATGATTTTTATTTAGTCACAGATAATTTAAAGCTTCATAAATTAAAAAAAGATGGAGCAGAGTTAATTATAGAAAATACAATTGATTTAAGTAAAGAATTTGATTTAAAAGTGAATTTTAATATTAATAAAGTAGAACATATTGGTGAAGAAATTGTGATTGTGGGGGCAAAACAGCCAGATGTTGTAAAAGATGAAGCTTTATATAGTGGCGGAAGTTTTGTTATAAGATATAATATAAAAACTAAAGAAAAAACATATATAGAAGATAAAGAAAAAATAATACTTGATTATCAAAATGGAATTATTCAATTTGTTTCAAATGATTTAGAAGAAGCAACAAAAACAGGGCTTGCAAAATATTATATTGGAGAAATTATTGATAATAAAATAGTGACAATTGGCATGTTAGATTTTGATTCAATTTTAACAATAAAAGAGAATGAAAAAGTTGTTAGTTTTAAATGTGATTTTAATGATAAAGGAACAGAGATGATTATAAGTATTCAAAAAAGACAAGGACCATATGAATCAGATAAACATATTGATGAAATATTTAGAGTTAAAATAGGGTAATAAACCATCTGATTACTTGTAGGAGTTTAGAAATTTTTTTAATTTACGTTAAATATAAATAATTTATAGAGGTGAAATTTATTGAAAAACAAATTAATAGTAGTGTTAGCTTTAAGTATACTTTCTGTAGGATTTTTAGGGTGTGGAAATGAAAATAAAGATGTTATTTTAAGAGAGAATGTTACAAAAGAAGGAAATGTTGAGGAAGATAAGATTAACATTGAGAAAGTTAAAGGATTAGATAATTTAATGATCAATGGTTTGATATCCGAAGAGGATGAATTTTATGCAGTAAAAGCCTATGATGAAGTAAATTTGAAACCTTTGAACGCAAAAGATACAAAAGTATATAAGTTAGAAGAAGATAATTTTGTGGAAATAGAAAATAAAGGAAGAAGTAATAGTAGTTTTATTGGAGGTATTACACAAGGAATAGTTTTATTAGAAAATAATAGTGGAACAGCATTTGAAAATGTAGGATATTTACCTGGTATAGAAGAAAAAGCTAGTATTCTTTTTGAATTAGATGAACCAGTGAAAATAGAAAGTGAAAGTCCAATTTTTATAAAAACAGGAATGTTTAATGATGAACTTGGTTTTTATAATATATTTAACAATGAAGGAGCTCAAATATTTAGTGGTGATCCAAGTTTAGATAAGACAAAGGTGCTAGAAGTTGTTAATATAAAAACTAAAGAAAGATTTAAGGTTGAAAATGATTTAAAAAAACAAGTTATTTTAGGTTTTGAATATGAAGGATTAAATTTAATAACATCAGATTTTAAAATGTATAAGCTAAAGAAAAATAATGAAAAATTTACTTTAGAACAGAGCGTTGACTTACTTACAAGTTTAGGATTAAAAGAAAGTCAAATAGCAGAAATAAATCATATAGGGATTGAAAATGATGAAGTAGTGATTTGTGGATCAAAAATTTCAAAAGCTTTTTCAGGAAATGAAAATACAGAAGAAGAAATGAAAAAATTAATAGAAGTCAAAGATGGATTTATAGGAAAATATAATTTGAAAACTCAAAGAAAAGTGTATATAGAAGTAGGAAATGAAAATGCAGTAGGTTCAATTATTAAGTATTTTAAAGGCTTAGTTTTACTTAGTAGACCTATAAATGATAATGGGGAAATAAAACAAGAATACTATATTGGAGAAATTGCAGATGACAAAATAAAAATTTTAAAAAGATTAAATTTTTATAATGCAAATGAAGAGTGTGTTAGAATTTTGAGTTCTGTAAGCAATAAATCAGGAGAAGAGCTTTTAGTTGAAATAATTAAATCAACAGGAGAACAGAATGCTGATTCGGATGTTCGAGAGTATTATAAAATCAAGTTGAATGATTAGGGGAGCGAAATGAGTAGGATTTTGATTATAGAGGATGAAGTATCAATAAATCATATACTTGCAACAACATTTGAAAGAGAAGGATTCGACGTAAAGAGTGCTTTAAATGGAGAAGAAGGATTAAAGCTTTTAGAAGAGTTTAAGCCTACTCTTCTTCTTTTAGACTTAATGTTACCAGATATGAGTGGGTTTGATATTTGTAAAATTGCAAAAGAAAAAACGTATGTAATTATGATTACAGCTAAAAGTGACATAGATGATAAACTTATGGGAATAGAACTTGGGGCAGATGATTATATAACAAAACCTTTTGATATTAGAGAAGTAAAACTTAGAGTAAAAGGAATTTTAAGAAGAATGGATAAGTTACCTAATATAGAGGAAGGGGTTATTATAAATGATGAAAGAAGAATAGCTAAAAAGGATGGTATAGTTTTAAAGTTAAATAGAAAAGAATATGACCTTTTAAGTTTGTTTTATAATAATAGAAATATTGTATTTTCAAGGGAGCATTTACTTGAAAGAATTTGGGGGATTGACTATGAGGGTGAAGATAGAACTGTTGATGTTCATATAAGAAGACTTAGAGGAAAACTTGGAGAAAAGAAAGAAAAATCTGTAATAGAAACAGTTTTTGGAGTAGGTTATGTAATGAGGTAAAGTATGAAAACTTTGAGAGGGAAATTGATCTTTGTTATAGCAACAGGAATTAGCACTGTTATGGCAATTTCATTATTAGCTATAAATTTTGTTATAAATGATAATTTGAAAAAGGATATTACAGATGATATAGAAGTTATATTAAATTATTCAAAGAGTCAAATAATAGATAGCATAAAAGTAAATGGTAATGCAAATAATTTTATTCTAATAGATGATATATCAAAGCTTTTTAATTGTTATATAGGTTTTGAAGATGAGTTTTATAATTATAATTATTCAGGAAAAATAAAAAATGAAGTAGCGATAGATAGATATAAAAAATTAAAAGAGGATAAAAAAATGTTGTTATCTATAACTGATGTAAATAATCAAGTAATAGGGACAAGTTTTTACCCATTATATATAAATGAAGAATATAAGGGTGATATTATAATTCAAAAGGATTTTAGTAACAACTATATAAGTTATATAAAAATTAGAGATATTTTAATGATAACTGAAGTAATTTTATTTATAGCTTTTATTTTATTTATGTATATAGTAATTCGCAAAAACACAAAACCTTTAGAGATTTTAACAGAAACAATAAAAAAGTTTGGTGAAGGAAAAAGAGACAAAATTAAAATTAAAGTAAGTAAAGATGAAATAGGAACACTTGCTGAAGAATTTGAGATTATGGAAGAAAAAATTTCAATTCTTCAAAATGAGTCAAAAGAATTTTTTAATAGAGCAACTCATGAACTTAAAACTCCTCTTACAGCAATTAAAGGATATTCAGAACTTTTATGTGATGAGGCATTTGAAGATGAGTTTATTATAACAGCTATAGAAAGAGTAAATGAAGAGAGTAATAAAATGACAAAGCTTGTAGAAAATCTTTTGATAATTTCTAGGCAAGATACGAGAATAAATGTGTACAAAGAACTATTAGATATAGAAAAAACAATAAATAATATATTAAAATCTCTTGAACTTACTATTCAATCAGAAGGAATCGACATTGATTTGAATTTAGCAGAAAAAAGTATTGAAACATTTAAAATAGAGTTTGAGATTATAATAAATAACTTAATAAATAATAGTATCAAATATAGTGAGGATAAAACTATAAAAATTAATAGCAAAAAAGAAAGTGAAAGTTTTATTTTTGAGATTGAGAATTCTATTAATATAGAAAAGATGCCAAAGGATGATATATTTAAACCTTTCATAAAAGAAGAAGGTAGAGAGGAAATTAGTAGTTCAGGGCTTGGACTTTATATATGTAAAAGGATTTGTGAGAAAAATGATTGGCTGATTGATTATAAAATAATTGAAGAGAAAATTATAAAGTTTAGTTTTAAAATTTAATTACGTATAAAGCAAAAAGCGTATTAGTAGGATATAAACTACTAATACGCTTTTTTTAATCACAACTAATTAAAGGTTTTAAGTTATTTTCATCAAGAACAATATCTGTTTGAGTAAGAGAATATTCTTTTTTTATACAGAACATTATAAACATATCTCTACTAATTTTAGGATATGTAAAAATAGGGCACAAGTTATAGAATATTTCCTTGTAGATGAAAATTTGATAGTTATTGAGGAATTAGTTAATGGAAGGACTATTGAAAATATATTGCAAATAGAAGATTTAGATAAAGATGAAATTGTAAGAATCATAATTGGTATATGCAATGGACTAAGTGACATACATAATATGAAAGAACCTATAATTCGTAGGGATATAAAGCTAAGTAATATTATGATTAATGTAGATAAAGTAATGAAAAAAGATAAATTAAAAAAAGGTGATGAAGAAGAAAATATATTTATGAGTTTTGATAGCATGAATGAGATTGAATCTAATATATTAGGAAATAAGGTTGCAACAATTGGGAAAAAGAAACTTGTAAATGCAAAAGATATTAGTTTAGGAACTTATAAAAATATAAAGTCAAAAAGAGATGAAAAAAAGAAAATAAAAGAACAAAAATATCGAGAAAAAGAAAAGAATATTTGGGAGTAGCAATGGTATAACAAAAGGTGCTATTGCTAAGATAACTAAAAGGCTTGAAAGTAGAGAATTTATTAGTTCTTATAAAAGAGAGGATAACAAAAAAGAGAAATACTTTAAACTAGAAAAAGCGGGAAAAGAAGTATATGAAAAACATTTAAGGCTTCATAAAAAAGCTTTTGATAGAGATAAGAAAGTGTTTGATAATTATAATGATGAAGAAAAACAAATAATAGATAAATTTTTAAAGGATTTATCAAAAGATATAAGATCAAGAATTTAAAGGTAGATGGAAATCTGCCTTTATTTTTTGATGTAAAGTTAAAGTTGCGTAAATTCAACTTAAGGGTTATAGATGTTAGAAGAGATATAGATTAAAATTTAAATTAAGAAAATTAATAAGAAGTTAATTAGGGATTAAGAGGGGATAGATTAATGTTTGGTGAAAGATTAAGAAGTATAAGGGTTAAAAATAATTTGTCGCAAGAGCAATTAGGAGAAAAGATGAATGTATCTAGACAAGCTATTTCAAAGTGGGAAACAGGTGAAGGTTATCCAGAAATAGATAAACTATTATATATTAGCGATTTATTTGGAATAAGTTTAGATTATTTGATAAAGGGAAAAAAGAGTAATTGTCATAGTGTAGATAATATAAATAGTGATATTAATACAGAAAAAATAAAAAAATTTTTATGTAGAGCTAAAAAAGAAACTTATGCTGGTGAAGCAAAAGAATCTAAATCATCAAGACCGAGTTCGCATGATTTAGAATATGGAGAAGGCAACTTTAAGTATATAGATACATACCTTGGAAGTAAAAACTTTATAGGTGAAGAAGCTATATGGATTAATGAAAAGCCATTTTGGGCAATGAATTATAGGGGAAGAGTTCTTTGTGATAAGTTTTCAGGAAGTTTTTTAAAAGAGGTATTATCTTCAGTTAAAGAAGACATGCCATATAGAGGGCCAAAGATATATATTAAGGGAGAATTTACTTATCAATGTATGATAGATGGAGATTTTGACTGGTTTATAGGTAAAGAAGAGATTTACTTAAATAATGAAAAAATATATGAATGTAACTTTCATGGTGGTATAACAATATAAGAATAGGGGGAATAATTTATGGGTATAAATGAATATGTAGCAGGTCAATTCAGTAAACCTAACAGGTATGGGAGGGGTGATTAGTAGGCTTATAATGAATACTCTGAATAAAAAACAATACCAAAGTGTTATTGATATTATAGAAATAACTGAGAAAAAAGCTTGTTGTATAATAGCAGAAAAGATTTAACTAAAATGAGAATCTAAAATGCTTTATAACTCTATAATTTTGAGATATAATAAATCAAAAAGTAAACTAAGGAGTTGGTAATTATGAGTAGAGAATACAAGGTCAAATCAAAAGAGGAGCTTAAAAAAGAGCTTACAGAAGTTCAATATCTTGTAACACAAGAAAATGCAACAGAGAGACCATATATAAATGAGTATGATAACCACTTTGAAAAAGGAATATACGTTGATATAACAACAGGACAGCCACTATTTGCTTCTATGGATAAATATAATTCAGGATGTGGATGGCCAGCATTTA
>JBOGAY010000381.1:0-3208 GCA_051655925.1 Sarcina sp.
CCTTTATTACTAGCTTTTCATAAAAATTCACTTTATTTACTAGCTCGAAATCTTCTAATTTCAAGTCTCCTGTAAATTTCTTTTTAACAAAATTCTTAAAATTAAAATAATGCAAAATACTTTCAACCTCTCTTCAATCAGAACTAGCACACTCTTCTAAGCTCTAAGCATAGTTACTCTTTTGTGTTATCACAAAAAATAGATTAAGAATAATATAATTATTAGTGTTATTAATAAAAGTGAGGTAATTTAATGAATATTAAAGGTATAGACATTTCAAATTGGCAACAAGGAATAAACTTTTCTCTTGTTAAAAAGGCTGGAATTGAGGTTGTATATATAAAGGCAACACAAGGAGTAAATTATGTAGATGGATCATTTAAAAACTTTTATGAAAATGCAAAGGCAAGTGGATTCAAAATAGGTTTTTATCACTTTTTAGTTCCAACAATTAATGGAGCAGATCAAGCCAGATATATGTATAGTCAAATAAAAAATTTAGATTATCAATGTAAAATAGCTATTGATATTGAGGTAAGTGACGGAGTTAGAAATTCAAATATCAATAAATGTATATTAGATTTTGCAAATGAAATAAAATTACTTACTGGTGATGACCCTATATTATATAGTTATTTAAGCTTTGCTAATACAATTTTGGATAAATCAGTTTCACATCTAGAATTTTGGCAAGCTCAATATGGTGTAAGCTCACCTACTCCTGCAAATTTATTTAGAAGTAATTTAGTTGGCTGGCAATATTCAAATGAAGGACATTTTCCACAAACAACCGATTTAGATGTGTTTAGTGATCAAATTTATAGAAATTCTACAAGGAAAAAAGCAGATGATAAAACACCAATAACAAAGCCAGTTCCAGCTAAACCTGCTGTACCTAAACCTGCTGTACCTAAGGAATCAAAAATTTTCAAAATTGGAGACCATGTAAAAGTTAAAGAAGATGCTCTAACTTATGCAACAGGACAAGAAATTCCAGCATGGGTAAAAAATGATGTATATACAGTTATAGAAATATCAGACAATAAAGTGCTTTTAGAACCAATAAACTCATGGTTTTATATAAATGATATAATAAATGCAAAAACTCAAATTAAAAATTTTGCAGTTGGTGAAAGCGTAAAAATTAAACAAAATACTTTAACTTATGCTACTGGTCAAGAAATTCCTAACTGGGTAAAAGGAAATATCTATATTATTAGTGAAGTATCTTCTGATAGAGTGCTTTTAGAGCCAATAAACTCATGGGTTTTAAAAGTTAATTTAGAAATAATATAAAATAAACTTAATGAAAAAGTAACACAATAAAAACTATTGTGCTACTTTTCTGTTCTTTATTTAACTCTTGCCATTCTTTAGTTTCATCATCTATCAAGCCTAATTTTCGTAAACTTGTATTTGTAATTTAACTAAAAAACATTCAATTTTATAAATTTATTTTCTATACGATTAATATAGTACATCAACTAATTTTTCATATTCACTGATTGAAGTATATTTATGATGTAATAATTGATATTTTAATTCTTTTTTATCATCCTTACAGATATCTGAATTTTCAATAAGCCCTAAAATTTCATGTATTGATAATATTTTTATTGTTCCGTACTCAACTCCAGAACCAACTAATAGTTCTGATCTTCTTTCTTCTGATATTCCATCTAAATCTTCTTCATATTCATCACAATATTCCTCTAACTCTTCTTGTGAAAGTTCGTCTACAAATTCTTCAGCATCTTCTCTATTATCAAACCATTTTATCTCATCTTCATTAAAAATAACAACATAATCTTTTTCCATTATACTCCCACCTTCGTATAATAAATATTATAGATATTAAACTCACTCATTTAATATACATAATATTTATTATAGTTTTAAACTTTATTTTTTAAGCATTAATTATTAGTAATATCTTTTGCAATATTTTTATGACCTTCATCTAAATTATCAACTCTAAGTGGCATAACATCTTCTATTCCATCTAAAATTTCTCTTGTAACTCCATTTTTTTCTCCATTTTCAGATCTATCAGCAAGTTCCTTATTTATATTATCTGCTTTTAAAGGAACAACATCTTCTAATCCATGAGCTAAATCTTTTATTTCTTCTGTTACTTTCATACAAAACATCTCCTATTACTTTTATCTATTTATAATAACAAAGACTTTATTATTTCTCTTTGTTTAACTCAATTATAGACCTAGTATTTTTAAATTTCAATACACTCAAAACTTAGTATAACTACTAAATATTTCATACCTACATAGAAAAACAAAATTTCCTTTATTCCTTATAATTACTGATCTATTTCCCTATATTACTAGCATTTTTTGTAGTGAAAATTTATCATTTTAATTTTAAGTAAAACTTAACTTCCAAGGTGATAAATATTGCTTTACAGTGCAAATGCACTAGCTATGGTAACAATCAGTGACCATATTGTAACTGGCGAAAAAGTACCACCTGCAAAAAGACAAACAACTTTCCTTGATATGATGAAAGTTGCTCTAGATACAGCAATTGAACTTTGAATATAAATGAGAAAAGCTAGTAATTCAAAAGATTACTAGCTTTTCTCATTTATATTTTGTTTTTTATAGATTATTTTCTTCTCTCACCTTTTTCACAAGCTCTAAATTTAACCTTCTAGCAATTTCCTTCTTTGAATATAGGTCTTTGTATGATTTATCATGTATATGATATAAATACTCTTTTGATATTTTTGCTCATTTTCATACCTACTTTATATATTATATTTTATATTAAAGTATTGGCATCTATTTATATTTTTACTATACCAAATTACTCTTAATATTCAAACAAATCAAAATACTTTAAATTTCAGAACTGGCACACAGATTCCAAGCTTTGAGCATGGTTATTCCCTTGTGTAGCAAAATAAAAATCTTGCAACAAGAGAAATAACTACATGTAAAAAGACAGAACTGTATACACTATCCTCACTCTTTCACATACCCTATTTGTTACGAAATTACTCATAAGAAATTACCATTACAGTTCTATCCATAATGCTTAGCTTTAAACTAAACTTTCTTACTTCCCAAGTCATAGACTTCTAGAACTTCCAACCTGACCTTTAAGATGTCAACTCTCTCTTTCCTATGTAAAACATCAAATAGGGAGATGTCTTCAAATACATAGAGGCTTACTTTATGCTTTGGCTTAG
>JBOGAY010000382.1:0-2023 GCA_051655925.1 Sarcina sp.
CAACACCAAAATGATAAACACCCTCTTCAATAAGTTTTAATCTTACATATCCACCTCTCATGTGAGAAAAATATAATGGAATTGGAATCTTTAAACTATTTGTTATATTATCCATTATTTTTTTATATCTCTGTGAATACGTTATTGGCATAACACATAAAAGATAATCTATTTTTAAAACTTTTAAAAGTTTTTTGTAATCTATATTTTCGATCACAGTTCCATACTTACCTTTTTTCTTTAAATGAATTACTTCTTTATCTGTTAATTCTTTTAAAGCTTTTTGAATTGTTCCTAAAGATAGTTCTAAGTTTTCAGAGTAATTTATAATTGTGTCTAAATTTTCATCTATCTCTCTACCTAAAATATCTTTTGATAATCCTCCTATAGCTTTTTGTAATTTTCCAGTTTTACTGTTCATATCTACCTCTTTTCTAATTTTCATTTTTTTGAAAATAAGATTTATGTACTTATTATAACCTATTTTTTTATAATGTCAACATTTTTAATTTTTTTAAAACAAAAAAAAATACACCAATAAAATATCTGTGTATTTTTTATTATTATCTCTTAATTAATATTTGCTTAATTCATATATTATTTTTTCCTTATAGTCTTTCGGTAATTCCAAAGGTTCTATTCTATCCTTTCCAACTAATTCTAAACTATCGTTTATCTCCTCTACCTGTTTTAAAACCGCTCTAGAAACAACAAAAATAAATTTTGAAATTTTCTTTTTTTGATAAAACTCTCTCATAGCTTCTATATATTTTTTCTTGCTTCTTGAGTTACTTCTAAGTATTAAGTAAAATGGAACATCACTATATAAGAAAGATAAATTTAAAATTACTCTAGATAATCTACCATTACAATCACCAAAAGGATGTATCCTAATAAACTTAGCAACAAATAACATTGTTTCTAAATATATATTATTTCCACTTTTTATTTTAAATAAAAAATCTTTTATCGATTTCTCCACTGCTTCTGATATTAAAGATGGTTCTAAAAATATTGTTTCCATATCTATAAAAGCTATATCAGTTCTATAATTTCCTGGTAATCCATTATTGTTATTGTCCAACTCTCTGCTTAATATACTATGAAATTTTTTAAAATTTTCTGAATTAAATATACTATTATAATCTAACAATTTATCTCTATTTTTTCTAAAGATAATGTCTATTGTTAAAATTAAAGTTAAATGATTTAAGGTAGTTATAAACTCTTTTTTATTATTAAAATCTGTTATATCCAAATTTTCTATTAGCATCTTTATATCCTCTATTATAAGATCATATTCTTTTTTACAAGATAACTTGTTACTTTCAAACTTTATAATGGATAATTCAAATATTTCAGAAAATAATCTCTTTGTTCCTATTAAATCTAAACCTTCATTTTCTATAGTATTACTTTCAAAAACCATTCTTATCATAGTTTCTGTTCTATAACCTTCAAAAAAAGAGTTTAAATCATCTCTCTTTTTAATTGCTTCAATATATTCTAGCATCAATATAAACTCTTCTTTATAATTTTTCCACCAAGACATATATCACTTCCTTATTAATTTTTATATTTTTCCACTATACTCTCTCCTGCTCTTTTTCCAAAAACAATTATCTCAGTTATTGCATTACCACCTAATCTATTTGTACCATGAAGACCTCCAACAATCTCACCTGCTGCAAATAGTCCTTCAATAACCTCTCCACTTTTATTAAAAACTTGATTTTCTTTATTAATTCGAACTCCACCCATTGTATGGTGAACTGCTGGAGCAACTTTTTGAATATAATAAGGTTCTTTTGAAATTGAAACTAAATTTCCTCTTCTGTTGAAATCTAAATCTTTTTTATTTTTAACAAAATCATTATATCTTTTAATTGTACTTAAAAGCTTTTCTTCATCAACACCCATAAATTTAGCAGCATCTTCTAAAGTTTCTGAAACAACAATTAAATTGGAATTTTTCAATCTCTCAACTTCCTCTTTATTTTTGCTAACATAGTTAGTTATCTTT
>JBOGAY010000383.1:0-10964 GCA_051655925.1 Sarcina sp.
AAAACTGAAAATTCTGAAAAATGAAACTTACAAAACTTATGAAATCTTTTTGAATAAAATATTAAGCAAAAGTGAATAAAATGGAGTTAATTTGACAAATTAATAATATAAACTCTTTAAATTGATAAATATTCAAAAATATAAGGATTACATAGGTTTTTAAAAACTTCAAATTCAACATATAATAACTAATGGATAATTGCCAAGTAAGGAGGTAATAAGTGGACAAGAAGAATAAACAGATGGTTTTCACTGTAACTAAGACAAATATAATATTAGCTTTTCTTGTGATTCTTATTTTTATGTTTATTAAAGTTTCCTATGCAACTGCATTTTTAGTGGGAACAATAACAGCACTTATTAATTTTTGGATTAATTCATATGTAGTTGATAGGTCTTTCAAAGGTAAACGAGCGAAGGTAATTATTCCTATAAGCTTTATTATAAGAATGTTACTTATTTTAGGTGTGACACTTTTATTTAAAGCAAATTACGAAAACCTTATCATGTATTTAGTAGGTTTCGTTTTTCATCAGGTAGCAATTTTTATATATGCAAGAAGAAAACCAAAGTATATATAAATTTCGTTATTTCCAAAATTCCACAAGAGAGGGAGTGAATTAAATGAATATTTTTGGACCTCAATTCACTGTAACTTTAGGGTCACTTGTTTTACCGAGTTATTTAATTATGCAATGGGTTATTATGTTATTAATAATTATAGTTGCAGGAGTTGTAACAATAAAACTTGAAATGAGACCAGGAAAATTACAAGCAATTGCAGAAATGTTCTACGAGTCAGTTGAAAAACTTGTGAGTGGAAGCATCGGTAAAGATGGAGCAGTATTCATACCATTTATAGGTACTCTTATGATTTACGTGTTGTTATTAAATTATGTAGGATTAGTTGGTATAGCGCCACCTACAGATAATTTAAATATAACTGCGGCATTTGCCATTGTAGTAATTGTAGTAGTGCATGGAAATGCTATAAGAAAGAATGGTTTATTAGGATATTTTAAAGGATATGCTAGTCATGGAATAGTAATGTTACCACTTAACTTAATGGAAAGAATAATCTTCCCAGTATCTTTAGCTCTACGTTTATTTGGTAATATGCTAGCAGCAGCAATAGTATTAGAGCTAGTATATCAGGGTCTTTCACACATTACATGGGCAGCGCAAATTGGATTACCAATAATAGCACATGGATACTTTGACGTATTTGACGGAACAATTCAAATGATAGTGTTTGTAATGCTTACAGTTGTCAATATTAAAGTGACAGCACAATCACATTAAGATTAACTAATTTAACAAACTAAGAAAACAATAATTAAAAAATTTTAAAATTTTGAGGAGGTATTCTATTATGGATATGACATTATTAGCAGCAGGAATTGCAGTATTAGCAGGTATAGGAGCAGGGATTGGTATAGGTATAGCAACAGGAAGAGCAACAGAAGCTATAGCTAGACAACCAGAAGCATCAGATAAAATTCAAAGCTTATTCATCATGGGAGCAGGTCTTTCAGAGGCAACAGCTATCTATGGATTCGTTGTAGCAATCATATTATTATTCGTTAAGTAATAAATAATAAGTACATATTAAAAGTCATTTTAAATAGAGAAATAGCCGATTATTCGTTAAAAAATTACCAAATTATCGGCTGTTTTAAATTTGCGAATGTTCGGAAATGAAAAATTCCGAAAACATAAATACATAGTTAATCAAAAGATGAAACCGAAAAGTTACAAAGTAAAGTGGAAACTCAAGGAGGAGAAATAAACATGGAATTTAAATGGCAAACAGTAGTAGCAGCTATTATTAACCTTGTTATTTTAGTAGTTATCTTAAGATATTTCTTCTGGGCAAGAATTAAAAAAGCTATAAGAGATAGACAAGACACTATAAATGAAAAATTAGCAAGTGCTGATAGAGCAAGAGAAGAAGCTGCTAAACTTAAAGCTAAAAATGAAGAGATTTTAAAGCAAGCACAAGAAGAAGGAAAGAGAATCATAGCAGAGAAGAAAGTTGCTGCTGAGGAACTTTACAATAAAATTGTTGCAGATGCTATAGCTGAAGCTGAAGATTTAAAAGTTAAAGCTAATGAGCAAATAGAAATCGATATAGCAAAAGCACAGCTTACTCTTAAAGAGCAAGTAATTGACCTTGCAATCGAATTATCTAAAAAAGCAATAGAAGGATCAATGGATGAAGAAAAGCATCAAGCTGTCATCGATAAGTATATCGAGAAAGTAGGTATGTAATATGATTTCAGGAAATAAAAATCCAGTACAAGGATTAGTAAAATCAGTAGTGCCTCTTACAGGAGAGCAATACGATAAGTTATTAGCAAAATTAGAAGCTAAATACGAAAGAAAAATTGAACTTAAGCAAGAAATCGATAAAAGCATTATTGGTGGACTTTATATACAAGTTGAGAATGAATTTATAGATGCAACTATAAATTCACAATACCAAGAAATGAAAGACTTAATGCTTAATAGAAAATAAAGGTGGTGAGTCTATATGCACATCAAGACAGAAGGTTTATCTTCAGAACTTAAAGAAGATGTTAAAGGTTATGAAAAAGAAATAAGAACAATAGACTCAGGGACTATAGTACAAGTTGGAGACGGTGTTGCTAGAGTTGATGGGCTTAAAAGTTGTATGCAAGGAGAACTAGTTGAGTTCGAAAATGGTACAGTTGGTATGGCTCTTAACTTAGAAGAAGACAGCGTTGGTGTTGTATTATTAGGATCTGAAAAAGGTTTAAGAGAAGGAGCTAAAGCTCAAAGTACAGGGAAAGTTGTTGAAGTACCTGTAGGAAATGCACTTTTAGGAAGAGTTGTAGATGCTTTAGGAAATGCAGTAGATGGTAAAGGTGCTATTGAAAATGATGGATTTAGAGCAATCGAAACTAAAGCTCCAGCAGTTTTAGATAGAACTCCAGTTCATCAACCATTACAAACAGGAATTAAAGCTATTGATGCTATGATCCCAGTTGGAAAAGGTCAAAGAGAACTTATCATTGGAGATGCAGGAACAGGAAAATCAACTGTTGCACTTGATACTATCATTAACCAAAAAGGTAAAAATGTTAAGTGTATATATGTTGCTATAGGACAAAAGCAATCTACAGTTGCTAACGTTTATAATATATTACAAGAAGCAGGAGCTATGGAGTACTCAACAATAGTTACAGCTTCAGCTTCAGAAGCAGCAGCACTTCAATTCTTAGCACCTTATGCAGGAGTTGCAATGGCTGAATACTTCATGTGGAAAGGTGAAGATGTATTAATAGTTTATGATGATTTATCAAAGCAAGCAGTTGCTTATAGAACATTATCATTATTATTAAGAAGAGCACCAGGTAGAGAAGCTTATCCAGGAGATGTATTCTATATCCATTCAAGATTATTAGAGAGAGCGGCTAAACTTTCATATGAAAATGGTGGTGGGTCAATCACTGCTTTACCAATAATTGAAACATTAGCAGGAGATGTATCAGCATATGTTCCTACTAACGTAATTTCTATTACTGATGGTCAAATATTCTTAGAAAAAGGATTATTTGATGCAGGACAAAAACCAGCTATTAACCCAGGAATATCAGTATCAAGAGTTGGAGGAAGTGCTCAAACTAAAGCTATGAAACAAGTTGCTAAAAGTTTAAGACTTGACCTTGCTCAATTTAAAGAACTTGAGTCATTTTCACAATTTGGAGCTGAACTTGATAAAGATACAGCTGATAGAATTGAAAAAGGTAAGAGAGTTCAAGAAGTATTAAAGCAAAATGAATTCACACCAAGAGATGTTTCAGAACAAGTTGTTGTTATGTATGCAGCAATACACGACTACTTAAATGATGTAGAAGTTGATGATGTAGTTAAATTTGAAAGAGAATTCTTAGAGTTTATGCATTCAAACTATCCTAATATATTAAGCTCAATAGATACTGAAGCTAGAATATTAGATACTACAGAAGAAGATTTAAAGAAAGCGATAGACGCATTCAAAAAGAATTTCTAAGATAAGCATAGCTTTTTAAGCTATGCCATCTTTTAAGATAGGAGGTGTAGTGATGCCAGCAGGTGGATTATTAGCTTTAAAAAATAGAGTTAAAAGTGTAAAAACAACAAAGAAAACAACAAAAGCTATGTCTCTAATATCAGCTTCAAAGATGAAAAAGGCAAGAGTTAAACTTCAAAAGAATGACTTTTATTTTAATAACTTAAAGCATATAGGAACTAAAATCTTTAGGTATACAGACAATCCAGAAAGACATATCTTAATCCAAGAAAATAGAGAAAGTAAGAAATTATATATTATACTTGCATCTGATACAGGATTATGTGGAGCATTCAATGGGAATGGAGCTATGTATTTAGCTAAAAAAGAAGACTTTGATGTGAAAAATGTATCAGTAATATTATCTGGTAAAAGAGCTAGATATTATGTTAATAAATATGGGATTGAAACACTTAAAGAATATAAAGATCCTAATGATAAAATCACAATTAAAGAAGCTAAGAATATGGTTTCAGATATAGTTGATCTATATTTACATAAAGGTTATGGAGAAATTAGTCTTATATATACAAAATTCTTTAGTCCTGCAAAACAAAGAGTGGTAGAGGAGAGATTACTTCCATTTAATGTTTTAGAAACACAAGAAGAGATAGAGGATTTAGACTTTGACTTAGAACCAGGTTCAGAAGAAATAGTTGATGATTATATAATGAGACAATTAGAAGCACAACTTATAAATGCTGTATATCATTCAAAAACAAGTGAACATAGTGCTAGAATGATGGCTATGGATAATGCAACAACAAATGCAGGGAAAATGGCTGTTGAACTAGAGAATAAATATAATAGATTAAGACAAAGTGCTATCACACAAGAAATCGCAGAGATAATTGGTGGATTAGAAGCAATTAAAAAGAAAAAGAAAAAATAAAAATAAGTAGGTAAAGGAGGTAGTTTAGATGTCAAAGAATATAGGTAAAGTTGTTCAGGTAATGGGACCTGTTGTTGATATGAAATTTGAAGATTTAGTACCAAGCATATACAATGCCGTAGAAATCAATTTACATGGAAAAACTCTTGTTTGTGAAGTGGTACAACATATAGGGAACAGTACAGCTAGAGCAATTGCTATGGATTTAACAGAAGGACTACAAAGAGGTACAGAGGCAGTTGATACAGGAAATCCTATATCAGTACCAGTAGGAGAATGTGTATTAGGAAGAGTATTTGACGTACTTGGAAATCCAATTGATGAAAAAGGTGATGTTGGAGAAGAGAAGAGAATGCCAATACATAGAGCTGCACCTGCTTTCTTCGAGCAATCAATCAAACCAGAAATGTTTGAAACAGGAATTAAGGTTATTGACTTAATCGCACCATTCCAAAGAGGTGGAAAAACTGGACTATTTGGAGGAGCTGGAGTTGGTAAGACAGTTATGATACAAGAGCTTATCCATAATATAGCTAAAGGACATGGTGGATTATCAGTGTTTGCTGGAGTTGGAGAAAGATCAAGAGAAGGTAAAGACCTTATACTTGAAATGACAGATTCAGAAGTTATCAACAATGCTGCTTTAGTATTTGGACAAATGAACGAGTCACCAGGAGCTAGAATGAGAGTTGCTTTAACAGCACTTACAATGGCAGAAAACTTTAGAGATCAAGGTCAAGATGTGTTAGTATTCATAGATAACATTTTCAGATACTCACAAGCTGGATCAGAAGTTTCAGCTTTACTTGGAAGAATTCCATCAGCAGTTGGATACCAACCAACTCTTTCAAATGAAATGGGAGACTTACAAGAAAGAATTACTTCAACAAAGAATGGATCAATTACATCAGTTCAAGCTGTATACGTACCAGCTGATGATTTAACTGACCCAGCACCAGCTAATACATTTGCTCACCTAGATGGTAAGATAGTTCTTGCTAGAGCATTAACAGAAATCGGAATCTACCCAGCTGTTGACCCATTAGCTTCATCATCAAGAATCTTACAACCAAGAATCGTTGGAGAAGAGCATTATGAAGTAGCAATGAAAGCTAAGAAAATCTTAGCAAGATATGCAGAGCTTCAAGATATTATCGCGATTCTTGGATTAGAAGAATTATCAGATGATGACAAAAAAGTAGTTGCAAGAGCTAGAAGAGTTCAAAAATTCTTCTCACAAGCACTTCATGTTGCTGAGCAATTTAATGGATTCCCAGGGGTTTATGTTCCGGTATCAGAAACAATTAGAAGTTTCAAAGAAATTCTAGAAGGTAAATATGATCATTTACCAGAGGGCTTATTCTATGATTGTGGTTCAATAGATGATGTTATAGAAAAAGCTAAAGCTAAAGGTTTAATGTAATAACAGGAGGTTAAGTTATGAAGGTATTTAACCTGATTATATCAACACCAGAAGATATATTCTTCGAAGGTGATGTTAGATCATTAAAAGCTAAAACATCTTTTGGACAATTCCAAATGTATGCTGATCACGAACCATATATAGCAACTGTTAGACCTTGTATTTTTACAATGGTAGATGCTAATAATGAGAGATTAGAATATGTTATATCAGAGGGAACTATTGAAACAAAAGGGGACAGTGTTGTTCTTTGCGTAAATTCAATAGAATCTAAAGATTCAATTAATGCAGAAAAGGCACAAGCTGCTAAAGTTCGTGCTGAAGAAAGACTTGCTTCAAAAGATTATAAAATAGAGAAAAGAAGAGCTAAGAATGCTTTAGATAGAGCTAAAGCAAGAATAGAACTTTCTAAATAATATAAAATAGTAGATACAATTGTATCTGCTATTTTTTTATATAAGTTTAGAATGATGAATAATCACAAATAAAATTAAATCAGAATATATTTATAATATAGGAAAATATATTGATTATTTTTAAAAATTTTGGTCAATACTTACTTATGAGGTGGGGATTGAAATGAAAAAAGTAATTTTATTTATGAGTATTATAGTTGCAACATTAAATTTTCTTGGAAGTACAAAGAAGTTTGATATGTATAATTTAGTTAGAAATAATTATAAAGTTGTTGAGCAAGGTGTTAAGATACAGTATATAGATAAAGCTATGGACAAGTTGTATTTGAAAAATAACTTAAACTTAACAGATGGTTTTGAAATGTATAATGATAACTTCTATTATGCAAAAGAAAATGATGAATTTTCAATAGAGATTAAAGGAATAGATGGATTTGTAGAGATTGAAATAAAAAATTTTGATAATGAAATAACTGTAGAAGAAATAGAAAGAAAAACAAAAGAAATGCTAAATAAAAATAAAGACCTAAAAGTATTTACCTATATTAAAGGTAAATGAAATGATATCTATAGCTTAAATAAAGCATCTTCTTATTTAGAAAAAAATTTCAAAAAAAAATATGAAAAGGTCAATCTCAGTAATGGAGAGACTGGGGTAGTTAAAATTGATAAAAATATAGAATATAATTACTCGTTAGTAAGCTATGGAAAGGACGACAATTATATAATTGTTGGAAGCCCTGTAATATTCATCACGTACTAGGAAGAATAATGGAGGACGATATGGAAAAAATATTGATCAAAGGTGGACATAATCTTAGTGGACAAGTTGATATAAGTTCAGCAAAGAATTCTGTATTGCCAATAATAGCTGCATCTTTATTATCAGATGGAAAAGTTATTATTAAAAATTATCCAAGTCTTAATGACGTAAGAGTACTCACAGAGGTTCTAAAGGATATAGGCTGTCAGATAAATATGGATGAGATAACTTATGATTTGGAAATAGATCCAAGGAATATAAAAAAAAATACTGCAGATTGTGATTTAGTTAAAAAAATGAGAGCTTCATTTTTAGTAATGGGGCCAATGCTTGCGAAATATAAAAAATTTATTTTGTCATGTCCTGGTGGATGTAATATAGGAACAAGACCGATTGATTTACATTTAAAGGGGTTTGAAGCATTAGGCGCTAAAGTTATACAGGAACATGGTTTTATAGAAATTATAGGAGAAAATTTAAAGGGAAATGATATTTATTTGGATTTTCCATCAGTAGGTGCCACTGAAAATATAATGATGGTAGCTACGATTATAGAAGGGAGAACAATAATAAATAACCCAGCATTAGAGCCGGAGATTGAAGATTTAGCTAATTTTTTAAATAGTATGGGAGCTAAGGTGCAGTTCAATGTTAATTCAAAGATAATAATAGATGGAGTTAAATCACTGCATGGCGTGGAATATAGACCAATATATGATAGGATTGAAGCAGGAACTTTTATGGTTGCAGCTGCAATAACAAATTCAAAAATAGAAATACATGGTGTAGAAGAAGAACATTTGAAGCCTGTAATACAAAAATTAATCGAATGTGGTACAAGTATCACAATTGATAAGAAGACTAACATTGCTATAGTTGATGGAAAAAAAGAAATCTTACCGATAGATATAATTACTAGACCACATCCAGGTTATCCAACTGATATGCAATCACAAATGATGGCTTTATTATCAATTTCAAAAGGAACTAGTGTTATCCAAGAAACTGTTTTTGAGAATAGGTTTATGACAGCTGCAGAGCTTTTAAGGATGGGAGCAGATATAAAAATAAAAGGAAATACAGCTATAATAACAGGTGTTAAAGAATTAGCAGGTTGTAGTGTTAAAGCAAGTGATTTAAGGTCTGGTGCTGCATTGATTTTAGCAGGATTGGTTGCAAAAGGATATACTGAAGTTGAGAATGTATACCATATAGATAGAGGTTATATGAATATAGAGGAAAAATTTAATAAACTTGGAGCTGAAGTTTATAGAACTAGCTAAAAATAAGTGAGTAAAAATTTACTCACTTATTTTTATATTATGTAATATATTTTAATGAAGCCTACATATAAATAAACATAATAAAATGTTAAGTATGATGGGGTAAAAAGTATGAAAAAAAACGATTTTAGAAGGCTGAAATTAATATTAAGAGATATAAGTATAGGGTTAGAGAAAGTATTAAGAGGTTTTAATATTAATAAATTAAAACATATAATAACTGTATTTGTTGCAGTAGCAATAATATTTTCTATACCAATAATATTTGGTGCAATGAGTAATAATAGTTATCAAAAAATTAATGGAATTGATAAAAAGGAGACAAAAACTAAGTCTTCAATTATAAAGGGTAATCCATTAAATATAGATACATCAATAGTTAAAGTTTATACAGGAAGTGGAGATGTTAAGAATATACCTTTAGAGGATTATGTTAAAGGAGTTGTTAGTACAGAACTTCCATTTTCATTTGAGGATGAAGCTATGATAGCTCAAGGAATACTAGCACGAACTTTTGTTGTGAGTAAAATGATTACTCCTTGTAGTAAAGCTAAACAGTATGGAGGAGATATTTGTGATACAGTTCATTGTCAGGTTTATGAAGCATTAGAGAAAAGGGTGGATGCATTAGGATATGATGAGGAAAAATTCAAAAAAAAGGTAACTAAGGCAGTTGAAAAAAGTGAAGGGCAAGTTTTAACTTATGATGGGTTATTAGTTAGATATCCTCAATATTTTGCTATAAGTTCTGGAAAGACAGAAAATGGATATGATGTGTTTAATACAGATGCACCTTATTTGAAGTCTGTAATAAGTACAGGTGAAGAGGATTTACCAAGTTTTAAATCAAATACGGATATGAGTTATGATGAGTTTGCAAATAAAGTAAATCTAGCATATGCAAATGCTAATCTTACAAGTTCTAATATTAAAACGGAAGTGAAGATTTTAGGAAGAACTGATGGTGGAAGTGTAAGTAAGATAAAATTAGGAAGTGTCACTATTAAAGGAACTGAATTTAGAAGTATATTTGGAATAAAATCTGCAAATTTTGAATTAATATTTGGTGATAAAGTTGAAATTAAATGCAAGGGATTTGGACATGGCGTTGGTTTAAGTCAATGGGGTGCTAATGCAATGGCTGAGAGTGGGAGTAATTACAAAGAGATTATAAAACACTATTATACAGGAGTTGAAATAAGCAATTTAAAAAAAGTAAGAGTTGAATAATGAAAAGCAAAGTCTATTGAATTCGATAGATTTTGCTCTTTTTTTATATAAATGTAGTAATTTGACGAATGAAAAAAATAAAAAAAACAATTTAGTATGTATTAATTTTGTTTTTATAGGACAGACTACTAAACGGAGGTGTTGACATGGAAAAATTAATAAACTTTTTAAAGAAACATAGTTTCTATGTAATTTTAGCTGGATGCTTAGTGGTATTAGGAGTTGTTGCAATAGCAACAGGTGGAAATAAAGCTGAGGATGCTAAGAAACCAGTCGCTACTAATGTGGAAAAAGAAAATAAGGAAGCATCAAAAAGTAATGAAGCAATTGAAGGTGCTGAATTAGTTCAAAAGGACAAAAAAGAAGAAAAGAAAAATGACAAGGGTGATAAAGAGAAGCCAACAAACACTAATATCAAGGAAGATGATGTTGTGGCAACAAATGCAAAACCAAAGTCAGAAATCACAAATCCTGTAAAAGATGGACTAGTAACTAGAAAATTTAATATAGAGCCAAGACTTGAGAAGGATGGCAAAGTTGCAAATGTCTATAAAGGGATTGATATAGAGGCAGCAAAAGGTAGTGAAGTATTAGCAATAGCTGATGGTGAAATTATAGGAGCTCAAAGTGGAGATTCAAGAGAAGGGAATTACGTTAAGGTAAAACATTCAAATGGATTAACAGTAATGTATGCAAACTTAGAAAATAAATTAAATGTAAAAGTTGGAGATAAAGTTTCTAAGGGAAGTGTAATTGGTAAAATTGGAAATTCAATAAAAGTAAGTCCTGTTGATAGAACATCAAAAGACTACTTATTACTACATGTTGAAAAAGATAAAGAACCAATAGATCCACTAACAATCTTTAAAGACTTGAAAGTTA
>JBOGAY010000384.1:0-5713 GCA_051655925.1 Sarcina sp.
TAACACTTAGAACTTCAGGAAGTTATTTTAAAGCTAAAAATGAAATTAAAAATCTAATTTCATTCCCTATTAAAGATAAACTTTTTTATTTATCAAAACTTTATACTTTGCTACACTTAAAACCAAAAACTTTAAAACACAATAACTAAAATGAAGCACCACTAAGATTAACCTTAGTGGTGCTTCATTTTAGTTATTTTTTTAATAAAAAAATAAAACATTTATAGTTCTTTTATTAATCATACCAAACAAAAAATAAAAGCAAGTAACTACAAATATTTTATAAATTAAGCATATCACTTATATAAAAATTATACAAAAAAATAAATCACCATATTTGTTCAATATAGTGATTTATTACTATAAAATCTTTATCTTATTTTGATTTACATATAAATTCATTTTATATATTACTTGTTTTTAATCCTAATTGATTTAAGATATAATATAACATTCTTTCTTTTCTTGAAATTATTTTTGCTGTGCAAGTCATTCCAAGTTTTACAACTCCAGTCTTTCCTTGCTTATTACTGATTGTGTTTTTAGCAAGTGTAGAACTTGCACTATAATATGAAAGTCCTGTCTTTGGATTTAACTCTGATGTTACTCCTACAGTTTTTAAAGTTCCTTGTAAGAAACTATACTCTGTATAAGGGAATGAATTAAAACTATACTTAACTTCATCATTAGTTTTTATATTACCTATTTCATCATTTGGAATCATAAGTTTTATTTCAAATCTATTTTGACTTGGCATTATCTGTGCTACTGTTTGTCCTGCTTGTAGAACCATACCAATCTGAGGTTCAGTTGGAATATATATTGTTCCACTAGCATTTGCAGTGATATCACCATATTTAATTTGACTACTTAATTGTTTTATATTTTCTTTTAACTGTTGAAGTTTATGTTTGTACCCAGTTAAATTTTGATTAATCTGTGAAATTAACTGCCATTTTGTAAGAGACTTAGTTCCCTCGTTTTTAGTAGCATTAGCATTGATTCCTGTAAGCTGATTATTGAGCTGTTGAATCTGTTGATTAATCTGTGTTAAATAACTATTTGGTAATGCACTAATTTGTGCATTAGTATTAGTTATCTCTGCCTCTATACTACTTATTTGATTTTGATAACCTGCCTCTGTCTTTTGATTCTGTAAGCTTTGTTCTGAGGCAGTAACTTCATTCTTCTGATTATTAATTTGGCTTTCTTCACTTGCAGATTGAATTTGTAACTTTACATTGCTAATTTCAGCTTGTAGTGAAGCAAGTTGATTTTTATAAGTTGCTAAAATTTGCTCATTTGCAATTTTTTGCTGTGTGATTGCTAAATTATGTGAAGTATTCTGTGCATCTTTAGCTATCTTAGAAACATCTGTTGATTTCGTACTTTTTGTATTACTTTCTTTAACTTGCTCACTTGCAATTTTTTCTTTATCCTTAGCAGCATTATTTATTTCATTAATAAGCTTCGTTTGTAACTCTTGCAGTTTAGCTTCCTGACTTTGAATATTAGAATACTGAGTTTCTAAACTTTTAAGCTTACTATTCAAACTACTTACTGTACTTTTATACTGAGCCTGTGAACTTTTAGAATTAACACTATTTGCATTACTATTAAGACTATTCTGTAATGACTGTATATTTTTCTGTTCATTTTGAAGATTTGTAAGCTGTGTATTTAATTCATTTAATTTATTCTCCAAAGCTTGTCTACTACTCGCATAATTTTGATACTCAGAACTATATAAAGAACTTCCTTTCACATAATTACTATTTTCATTTATAGACTTTTGTAAAAGTTCAAGGTTATTTATTTGACTTTGCACTTTATCTTTTTGTGTATTAAAGCTATTAATTTCACCGTTTATTACATTGTTTTGTGCAATATAACTTTGATACTCTGCATAGTATTTATTTTCATTACCAATATAGTTTGAATCACCGCCTATTGAATTAACAAGTGATTTCATATCACTTATATTTTGATTTAAATTCTTCTCTTGAGTTTTTAAATTTTCTAACTGTGAACTAGCATCTTTAACGTTTAACGTAAATAGTTTTTGTCCTTTTTCTACATGTTGTCCATTCTTTACATCAATTCCCTCAACAGCACCATTCATAAGGCTTGAAATAGTATAAACCTTATCGCTTGGTACAACTATCCCTGGAACAGATATGACAACTTCTTTAGTTGAAAACCAAGCCCAGACAAAGAATGAAACAAGAATCGCAATCAGAATATATACAAACCAAAGTGAAAACTTATTTGGCTTTTTCTCTAAAAGCTCTCTGCCCTCTGTAATCTCATTTATATTTTGTAATTTAAATTTAGCCAAGTAAATCACCTCCCATAACCATAGTATTTTGTGTTATAGTAGGCATTTGATCCTTCCAAAGGTTATAATAATATCCCTTCTTATCAAGAAGCTCTTTATGATTACCCGATTCAATAATTTTACCTTTTTCTAAAACATAAATAACATCACAGTTTTTAATTGTACTAAGTCTATGTGCAATTATAAAAGCTGTCTTATCTTGCATAAATTCATCCATAGTATCACTTATAGCTTTCTCCGTAATACTATCAAGATTACTTGTAGCTTCATCCATCACTAGAATATCTGGATTCTTTAAAATTGCTCTTGCAATTGAAAGTCTTTGTTTTTGACCTCCAGAAAAATTCGCTCCATTCTCTTCAACTAAAGTTCCATATCTAAGTGGTAAAGTATTTATATAATCATGTATCTGCGCTTTCTTACAAGCTTCAATAACACTTTCATAAGTTGCATTATCATTTCCAAAAGTTAAGTTCTCTAAAATAGTTTTATTAAATAAGAATGTTTCCTGACTTATATATGCAATTCTATCTCTTAAAGAATCAAGATTTATATCCTTTATATTTAAACCATTTATTAAAATCTCACCTTTTTCTATCTCATAGAAATTCATTAAAAGCTTTGATAAAGTCGTTTTTCCCGAACCACTCTCACCAACTAAGGCAATCTTTTGATTAGCTTTTGCTTTCATTGAAACATCATCTAAAATACGCTTTCTATTTCCGTATCTAAAGCATACATTTTTAAATTCTAAATCACCTTTTAAACTAGCAGGTGTAAGTTTCTTTTTATCCATATTAGACTTTTCAATAGCTGAAAAAATAATTTCTTCAAGTCTTTGTGCTGCAACAATAGCACTTTGAAGAGTAGATTGAAAATTAACAATATTCTCAATAGGATTTAAGAAATATACAAGTAATGCATTAAAAGTAAGTAATGTTCCTATTGTAATATTTCCATTTAAAACTTGAACTACTCCAATCCATAAGATAACAATTCCAAAAATAGCTTTAACTCCACCTTTTAAAGTACCTTGAATATTATTTACAGTACCAAGATTAAAAATATCCTTCATGAACTTAACAAACTTCTTCTCTATATTTAAAGAAATCTGCTTCTCACCATTAAACGACTTAATAGTTTCAACTCCATTTAAACATTGAACTAAGTAAGATGTAAGCTCTGCCTGTGAGTGCATTGTATCTCTATTGTTATCAGCTATTAATTTTTTAAAAGCAAAAACAATAATTAAATAAAGCACTAACGGTGTTAACGTAATTAAAAATAAAAATGGACTTTCACAGTAAAGTGTAATTCCACCAATAATCATCATAAATCCATCAATCATAACAGTAAGAGTTGCACCTGATATAGCACTTCTAATCTTATAAGCATCATCAAGCCTTGAAATAACCTCTCCAACAGTTCTTGTTTGGAAGAAATCCATTGGTAAGTTAACTATATGGTCATAATACCCAAGCATTAAAGGTATATCTAACTTCTGTGAAAAATGAATTAAAAGTTGTCTTCTAAAAGCAGAGGTTAAAACTGAAAAGACAGTTAAAAGAATAAGCCCTATAGAAAACATATTTAAGGTTGACTTCAAATCATTTGGAATAACAGTGTTCAGTAAAAACTTAAAATAGAATGAACCAACTATTCCAAAGATAGTAATTAAAACTGAACTTAAAAAGATATTTATAAGAAGTCCTCTTTGAGGCTTAATAAGTTCCCAAAACTTCTTTAAAAGTCCATCTTCCTTTTTCATAGCCTTAAACTCAGCTTTTTTAGTAAAAGTAATAATAACCCCAGTCCAAATCTCAAAAAAATCCTGAGGAGAGTACTTCACAATTCCCTTCCCAGGATCAGCAACAAGTATATACTTGTTAGTTATTTTATGTATAACTACATAATGCTCATATTTTTTATCCATAATAACATGAGCAATTGCAGGTAATGGGATATCTTCATATATCTGCTCTGAATTTGTAGCTTTAAATGCCTTACAGGAAAAACCAAGTTCCTCTCCTGCATTCATAAGCCCCATAGCACTTGTTCCCATCTTATCTGTCTTAGCTATTTCTCTTATTTTATATATAGGAACATCATTCCCATACTGTCGACATATAGTAGCAAGACAGGCACAACCACAATCTTTAAGTTCTTTTTGTTTTATAGAAGTATACTTCATCATTATTCTACCGACGCTCCTAATATTTATATATCTCAATCAAAAAAGAAAATAATATATAAAATGATTCCTACTCACAACTCGAATAGAAATCATTTTATTTTTTCACATGTTTTGATAAATAATTTAAAACATCATCAATTTGACTTTTAAAAAATCTTTCAGAGAATATAAGAGCTGATTCATCTTTCATTGTTTTTTTATACAATATGTATATCAATCTTCTAACCCCTCCATACTCTTTCATAAAATCATTATAAGCAATTAAATTTATTTTCAAACTAACTACATTTCTAAAGCTCACAACTTCAAAGGAAGATATGTTATCCCATTTTATAAATATTTTGTTGTTATATATTCCCTGAAATAAAAAACCTTGCTCATCTAAGATAAAATAAGGTGTATTTTTTAAAGTTTTAATAATTGTCATAATAATTGTATATAATAAAAAAATAGATAACATACCAAATATTATTACTAAAACACATTTAATTGTAATATCCAATATTGTAATTTTAATAATAGTAACTACTAAATATACAACAAATATCAGCATTAATAAAAATGCTGGTATTTGTTTTGACATTATATCCTTTTTAGGGTAATGAACTTCTAATTTGCTAATCATAAACTACCTAAAACTCCACCTGCTATTCCGCCTATTAATCCTCCAACAGCAGTTCCTACAGCAACCCCAACTGGACCTCCAACAGCTCCAATTTCAGCTCCTGCTTCAGCTCCTTGAATTCCTATTCCAAGTGCCCCAGCATCAGTTGATGCATCACGACCTAAATCTCCTAGAAAGCTACCACCATTAATATTTTTTAATTCTGTCATTTGTAATTCTTTCATTGTGAATTACCTCCTTTTATTTTTTGTTTGGTATGTTCACAGTATATAAAATTTTAATTTAACAATCAATTTCAAAATTTTATGATATTTTCTCTTCACAGTAATGTCATATTAATAATTTAAAAACGATTTCTTTAAAACTATTAATAATTCCTATTTTTATAATACTATTATTTTTTTTTTTTTAAAAAATACCATATACATTCGATAGTATAAGGTAAATTTTTGTAATAATATCGTTATTTTCTATATGTATTTTTATGGTATTTAAGTTTAATATTTTCCATTATCAAGCTTTTTTAATACCATTTTTTATAAAATTTATGACAATT
>JBOGAY010000385.1:0-8422 GCA_051655925.1 Sarcina sp.
TTGGAGTTATGGGAGACGAAAGAACTTATGAGTACACTGCTGTTTTAAGATCAGCTAACACTATTGACTTTATGACTGCTACATGGTCTAGATTACCATATGAGTTCTTAGATAAAGTTTCTAATAGAATCATAAATGAAGTTAAGGGAATCAACAGATTAACTTACGATATCTCATCTAAGCCACCTGCTACTATCGAATGGGAATAGGATTATAAATACAAAACACCTTGATTAATTCAAGGTGTTTTTTTAGCCACTCTTAAAGTATCCCTATTTTATTTTTTATAACGTAAATTGTTCCATCAATAGATATTAAAGCTATTACTCTATCCATTTCCGACAATTGTTGAAATTTTTCACTTTTTTCTAAATTGCCTTTTATTTCTTCACTTAGTTGATCTAATGTTATGTCTATTAAAATTGCTCTTAATTCCTCTGTTATATCTTCTTTTTTTAAAATCTTATTATATATTTCTAATATATTTTTTATTTGTTCATTTATTTCAATTATACTTTTAAAAAAATTATATATATTAACATATTCATCCCTTTTTAAATTTGGCTTCAATATTCCAGTAAAAGCATTATACTTTTCATCATTAAAATATTTTTTACAATCATTAGCAAACCTTAAAATATTCAAATTATTTTTTCTTAAATACCCAAAGGGACAATTTTTAAATCTATAGCCTGTATTTCTAAAAAAACATGTTAATGTATTTTGATTATATTCACATGTCATATTAACTTCTCCTCCTTTTATTTTAAATATCAATAACTTATATACCTAATTTTTTTTATAAAATCAAATTTACTTTAGTTCCAAATAACTCAGGTTAAAAAAGAGATTGATCTATTTGAAAAATATAATAAAGAATTGATAAAATCTTTAACTGATAGAAGCTTAGATTTTGATAATAAAAATAATATTAAATTAATTGGATAGGTAGTTATTAAATACAATTTTAAATTTATAATTTATAATTACGAGGATTGCTATGTCTATTATGATAACGGTTGAAGAAGTTGCTAAACTTTGCAATGTTGGAAATGGTAAAGCTTATCAAATAATTAGAGGTAGAGTTAATAAACTTTATTTGTTAGAGAGATTTGGAATAGAGAAAGGAGATTAATTATGCCAGCAACTAAGGGTAAGAACGGGACTTGTGTGTCCCGTTTCTATTATGTAGATTATCAAGGAAATAGATTAAGAACTTTTAAAAGAGGTTTTAAAACTAAAAGAGATGCTCTTGAATATAAAAGAGAGTTTTTATCTAAATATAAATTTGAAGTTACTATGACATTTAAAAGTCTATATGAACTTTATATAGATGATTTAAGTCATAGATTAAGAGAACATACTATCATAAACAAAAATATATAATTGAAATAAAAATCCTACCATTTTTTAAAAATATGAAACTTAATGATATTACCCCAGTTATTGTTAGAAAATGTCAAAATGAATTTTTAAAAGCTATAAACCCAAGTAGTGGAAATCCATATAGTCAAACCTATATTAAAACTATTCATAATCAACTTACAGCTATTTTTAACTATGCCATTAAGTTTCATTCATTACAAGAAAACCCTTGCCATAAAGCTGGAAGTATTGGAAAAAAACATGCTGAGGAAATGAATATCTGGACTCCAGAAGAATTTAAATTATTTATTGAAACTCTTAAAGATCACCCAGCTGCTTATGCAGGATTTAATATTTTATTCTGGTGTGGTCTTAGAGTTGGAGAGCTTCTAGCTCTTGAAATAAAAGATATTGATTTTGAAAATGAAACTTTAAACATTAATAAGTCTTATCAGAGATTAAATAAAGGAGATGTAATTACTGAACCTAAAACTCCTAAGAGTAAAAGAATCATCGAAATGCCTTCTCAATTAATTCCTGTACTAAAAGATTATCTCAAGACACTTTACAAACCAAAACCTAGTACAAGATTAATTCCTCATACTAAATATATTTTTGAACATGCTATGAAAAAATATTCAAAAATTGCTGGAGTAAAAAAAATAAGGATACATAATCTCAGACATTCACATGCATCCTTACTTATTCATTTGGGTGTTAACCCTCTAACCATTGCTAGAAGATTGGGACATGAAAAGGTTGAAACAACCTTAAATACTTACTCTCATCTATTTCCTAATAGTAATAAGGAAATGATGGCATTATTAAGAAATGTATAAAGTTTATACATTTCTTTTTTATTTTTTTATAATATATATTTAAATATTTCTATATAAATCATTTAAATAAGCTATAAATTCTTTTTTTAAATCCTTTGGATTTTCAGGTAATTTTTCTAATTGCATTATTTTTTCTTTTACAAATTCTGGTAGCATTTTATTTTTTAAAATTTCATTTTTTATATCTAAATCATCCATTTCTAATATTAAATCAATTTCATTATTTTGTATTTCAGAAATAATTTCTTCTATAATTTCTTTGAAAAATATTTTGACTAATTCTTTAACTGGAGTTTTTTCAATAGCTATTTCTTCAATTTTATTTCCATTTATAACATAAAGGGGTCCACCTATAAAAAATTCATTTCCTTGACAGGTATTTATCAACATATCCCCTTGGTGTGTAAAAATATTTCTTATTGGCTTAAAAAATAATCTTTCTTTTTTTTCATTATTAAATTCTTTCCATGTTTTATTTTTTCCTAATCTAGGATAAATATCTTTCAACGTTTGATATTTATTTAAAAATGCACTTAATAGAAAATTTAATTCGTTTAAATCTTTAGGTCCTTCTTGTACAAGACTATAATTTTCTATAAATTTTTTATAAAAATATTCCATTTCATAAATTGAATTTCTTAAACCAAATGATGCTAATTTTTTAATTTCCATGTTATGAACTCCTTATATTTTTAATTTAATTCTAATGTTTTATTATGAAACTTATTTATAAAATTACTATATGTTTCAATAGCTTTTTCTAATAACCTAATTGTTGAGTATTCAGTTTCTTCCGATTTTAATTTATCTGCATTTAGAACTGGCAACATTGGTGAAACATGGGTTATTTTATGTCTATATTGTATTATTCTTTTTAAAAATTCAATATCTTTTGAATCAATTCCTAAATCTGATATCTTTATATTGTAAGCTTTAGAAAAAGCTTTTTTAACATTATCGTATATTTGAAAATTAATTTTTCCTTTTTCATTAATTAAAAATTCTAATTCTGAAATATTATTTTCAGAAGCTTCTGTTATTATTTCATTCATATTATCCTTTTCATCTTTTGTTAATATAAAAGAATATATTTTTTCATAATCTATTTCTATTCCTTCTTTTTCTAATTCTAAAAATCTTTTTTTTAAATATGATTCAAAGCCGCTTACTAATGATAAAATTGATAAATTTACTATTATTATTTCTTTTGATTTTTCTTTTAATATTTCTTCTTTTAGTAAATTTATCCCTTTTATTATTTCATTCCAGGAATTAATCGCTGTTAATCTAACTTCACCTGTCTTATTATATAAATATAAACTGTCCTTTAAATTTCCCTTAACTTCTAATATATTATCATTTACTTCTATTAATTCAATATCTGATTCTATCATTTTTCCAGATAAAGTTCTTTTTGAAGCATTGCTTAAAATAAACAGTTCTATCTTTTTATAACTCCAATTAATCGCTAACGAAACATCTCCAACCTCTCTAAATAGTTCTATTTCATATGCTAAAGTTCCTGTAGATAAAGAGTGTTTATAAAAAGTTAATTTTCTCCCTCGTTTTCTGACAATAAATATATGTCCACCTGATGTTACTTTTAAAATATCAATATTTGAAAATAAATCATTTAATTTAGAAAAATCATTTCTCATAAGTATCGTTCCGTTTGGCATTTTGATTTTATTTTTAATTTCTAATAAGGTATGTTCGTCTTGAAGATTTACGTTATATTTATTATATATTGGATCTGGCATTATCTCCCCCATTTTTTACTTGTATATTTTGGTTATACTTTATTTATCCAAAAAAATCAAATATTAAAATATATTTGCACCTAAAATGCACCCATTTTATAAAAAAAACAATAAAAAATGGTTATTTTTAAGTTTTTGACCTATCAAAATCCTAATGAAATCAATAGGTTTAAAAGTGAATAATTTTTTTAAAGTTGAGTGGGAATAATAATTAAAAATACAAAACACCTTGATTACCAATGGTTTTCAAGGTGTTTTTTTAGTTGCTTTAGAGTATTATTATTTTTCTACTTTATTACTAAGCATATAATAATAGATTTAGAAAATGAATATAAAATAGAACCTCTAATCCAAAAAGAAACTAAGAAATATGTTAATTATAAAAACTTTATAAAATTTATTGAATAAGTAGTTATTAAATACAATTTTAAATTTACAAATTATAATTAGGAGGATTGTTATGTCTACTATGATAGCAGTTTTGAAGAAGCTACAAAACTTTGCAATGTTGGAAATGGTAAAACTTATCAAATAATTAGAGGTAGAGTTAATAAACTTTATTTGTTAGAGAGATTTGGAATAGAGAAAGGAGATTAATTATGCCTGCAACTAAGGATAAGAACGGGACTTGGGTGTCCCGTTTCTATTATGTAGATTATCAAGGAAATAGACTAAGAACTTTTAAGAGAGTTTTTATCTAAATATAAATTTGAAGTAACTATGACATTTAAAAGTCTGTATGAACTTTATATAGATGATTTAAGTCATAGATTAAGAAAACATACTATTATAAATAAAAAATATATAATTGAATTGAAAATTTTACCTTTTTTTAAGAATATGAAACTTAATGATATTACTCCAGTTACAATTAGAAAATGGCAAAATGAGCTTTTAAAAACTAAGAATCCGAGTAATGGAAAGTTATATAGTCAAACTTACATTAAGAATATACATAATCAGCTTACAGCTATTTTTAATTATGCTATTAAGTTTCACTCATTACAAGAAAATCCTTGTCATAAGGCTGGTAGCATTGGAAAAACACATGCTGAAGAAATGAATATCTGGACACCAGAAGAGTTTAAATTATTTATTGGAATTCTTAAAAATCATCATGCTGCTTATGTAGGGTTTAATATTTTATTCTGGTGTGGTCTTAGAATAGGAGAACTCTTAGCTCTTGAAGTAAAGGATATTGACTTTGAAAATGAGACTTTAAATATTAATAAGTCTTATCAAAGATTAAAGAAAGAGGATATAATTACCGAACCCAAAACACCTAAAAGTAAAAGAGTTCTTGAAATGCCTTCTCAGCTAACTTCTGTATTAAAAGATTATTTAAAGACACTTTATAAACCAAAACCTAGTACAAGATTAATTCCTCATACAAAATATATGTATGATCATGCAATGAGAAAATATTCAGAAATTGCTGGAGTAAAAAAAATAAGGATACATGATCTTAGACATTCACATGCATCCTTACTTATTCACTTAGGTGTTAATCCTCTAACTATTGCCAGAAGATTAGGACATGAAAAGGTTGAAATAACTTTAAATACTTATTCTCATCTATTTCCTAATAGTAATAAAGAGATGATGAAATTACTTAAGAATATCTAAAAGATCTCTTGTGAGGTCTTTTTCTATTTGTTTTCTGAAAATACTTTTCTTATCTTTTTTCTTACACATCTTATTAAAGGATAATATTCTCCTTCATTTTCTGTATCTTCTATCAAAATTTTTAATAATTCATCTCTTTGTTCTTCTGTGTAGTTAAATTTTTCTTTTAAAGAAGATATATTAGAATAAAAAAATTCATAGATATCCATTTCATTATTGTTTTCTTTCACTGCTTTTTTATAAAAATCAATTGCGATGTTCCAATTATTCTCAATAAAATTTTTCACTGCCATTTCGTAATTATATAAATTATTTTCTGGATTTATTTCCCCTATTTTTTTTAAAATTTTATCTCTTTTATCCTTATCCTCTTCTACTTTAAACAATCCATACAATAATTTTTCACTTTCGTTATATTTTTTTAATCCTTCAAGTATTATATCTTTAGATTTTTTATAATCTCTTACTTTGTAATAAACTACCGATAACCTTATATATATTTCTTCACTGTCTTCTCCTAATTCAAGTGCTTTATTGTAAATCTCAATTACTTCTTTTACTTCATTATCATTCAATCCCATTTTTTCTTTTAAAGATCCATACATTAAATAAACTTTACCTTTTAATTTATCGTTTGTTTCTTTATACACATCATATTCTATTTTTTTTATTATTTCTTCTAATTTACGTACACTATGCATAATATATCCATAATCTTTATTTCTTAAAATATTTTCCATAAAAATTATTTCTCTATTTAACTCTACTTCTAAACTGATTGTTTTTATTTTTTCTAATTCTGTTTTTATTAAAAGTAAGCTTTTCTCTTTTTCTTCATCAAACTTTAATTTAACTTTCTCTACTGCTTCTTTAGACGCTGTTTCTGTTATTAAATTTATTGCACTTTCATAACCTTTTATTTTACTTTCTACATCATCTTTGATCTCTTTTTTAGCTTGAAATAATTCATAACTATTTTTTAAAGATATGAGTCCAATAAAAAGAGCAAATGCTCCTCCTATTATCTTGAATATTTCTAATAAATTTTCATATGCTGATTGATAATATTCTTTTACTCCTCTATATGTCTGATCAAGGTTATACATCAAGCCTATGTTCTCTGGTCCTATTGATTTTATTTTTTTCTCTTCTTCTAAATTTAAATACAACTTTTTTATTTCTTTGTCTTTATCTTCAATTTCACTTTTTAAAATCAAAATTTCTTTTGGATAATTTTCTATTAAAACTTTTAATTTATCTATTTCTTTTTCTAGCTCTAAATTTTTTTGACTTAACTCTATATTTGTATTTTGTTTAGTTTCATTCGCATTAATAAAATAAAAGTTGAAAAAAATAACATTAGTAATAATTTCATTTTAATAAAGCTCCTTTAATTCTATATTTTTTATTCTGTATTAAAAATTATTTTCTTAATTATAATTTTAATTTTTGTTGTACATTTCTGAAAGTGTTTCTTCAAAAATCTCATCTATCAATAGATTTTCAAAATTATATTCTAAACAAAAACCTTTAAAATTTTCAGCATATCCGCTCCACATTTTTTGATCAGAAAATCTTTCACTGAAACACGTTATTAGACAACTCTCTTTCAAAGCAATTTTTAAATCATCTAATTTTTTCTTTTTACTCTCTTTTAATTTATCCATTAATTCCTTAAAATTTGGACTAAAAATAAATTTTGCTACTTCTTTATCTAATGGACTATCGGATTGCTTAATTTTTTCAAATTCTGGTTTCATTTCTTTTAATAATTCTTCAAATTTTTCCTCAGCTATATTGAAAGAATTTATTTCACATTCACACTCAAAAATATCATTGAAATTTTTTGGCTTGTTAAGATAAACTGTGTCATTTTCAAAATTTTTTTAACTATATTCACTAGCAGTGATAATACTTATATAATTTTTTTGCTTCTAACAAATTTTCATTCAATTCTTCCTTAGTACTAAATTCTGAATCAAAAATTATTTTTTTATATGTTTTTTTCCACACGACTTATTCAGTTTCCTTTCCTAGTATATTTTCTTTTAATAATTTTAAAAATTTTATCAATTCTAAACTATCTTTGAAATTAATTGTTAGAGCATGACTATTTTTCAACGTCCCTTCTATACAAATTTCTCCAATCGTAAAATTATCTTTTTCTTTAAATATTATTCCTTTTATATTTTCACCATTACTTTTTTTCATATTTCTTTGATTCCAATGACATATTCCATTTCTTAAAGCTTTTATAAGATCTCCTAAATTTATAACCAAATCTTCTCTTTCAATTATTATATTATATTCTTCCTTTATAGCTTCTATCTCTATTTTTTTCAAACTATCTATCCAACTATTATTTACTAAAATTAGTGTTCCCAAAAGACAATTGATTAAAAGAGTTACCTCATATTTTTCATCATGTTCATCAACTTCAAATTTATTATATTGATCCAATATTTTAAATGTCCTTTCAAAAAAATCTAACTCATCATTTGTATAATATCCCATTATTCGTCCTCTTTCTTTAATTTTTATTTATTATTTTATAATATCTTACTGATCTTTTATTTTAAAAATATTTCTTCCATTATCAGGAAATTAAAATCAACATAATACTAACATGTCAATAACTATATTATTATTATTATTATTATTATTATTTGATTTATTCTTTTATTCAAAAATATCTCAAATTTTTTAAGTCTATCTAAATAAATTGTATCATTGTCATAAAATTTTATTTTACATAAAAGTTGGCATGCAAAAATAGAATAGCCAATGCCAGTACAATATACAGCTTTAACATCTTACTAGTCATCATTTTAT
>JBOGAY010000386.1:0-7672 GCA_051655925.1 Sarcina sp.
AGAGAAAATAAGCTATCACTCTATAAAGTAGCAAAGGGAATTTTAAATAAGGAAGAGGATATAGAAGATGCTATTTCAAGTTGTATTTTAAATGCGTATAAGGGAATAGGAAAACTTAAGAATGAAGAGTATTTTAAAACTTGGCTTATAAGAATTCTTATAAATGAGTGTAATACTATCATTAAAAAAGAAAGTAAAATTACTTACATTAATGATTATGAAGTTGTAAATAAAAATGTAAACAATAATTCGTACAAAGATGATTGTGGAAATATTGACTTGGATAATGCTCTAAAACTCTTAGAGAAAGAGCTTAGAGAGGTTATAGTTTTATTCTATTATGATGATTTAAAGCAAAAAGAAATAGCAAAAATATTAGATATAAATGAAACAACAGTACGGACAAGAATATTTAGAGCAAAAGAAAAACTAAGAGAAATATTAAAAGATGATTGTGAATTTGGTGAAAGGTAAGAGGTAAATATGGTGGATAATTTAGAGAAAAAATTAAGGGATAATGCAAAGAGTAAACTTCCTAAAAATATAGATGATGTGATAGAAAATACTTTGAGTTCTTTAGAAGATAAGCCTAAAAAAAGAAAGTATAAAAAGGGAGTTATGGTAGCAAGTTTATCAGCTATTATACTTTCAGGAATCGGACTTGGAGTAGTAGCAATTGAAAATGATTTTAGTGTTAAGCATATGGTGTATAGTTTACTTGGGAATGAAAGTGTAGATGGAATAGTAGAGGATAAACTTTTTGAATTAGGAGCAAGCCAATCTATAGATGGAATAGACTTTGAAGTTGTTAAGGCTGGTTATTATGATAATAATATTTTATTTTCATATAAAATAATTAGTAAAAAATTTGTGGAGTATTTAAAGAAGGATCAGTATGGACAGTATATAGCAGTTCCTACATTAATGTATAAAGATGAAAGAATAAATGGAAGCATAAAAACAGGTTTTGAGATTAAGTCAGATACTGAAGTTGTTGGAACTTTTGATATAGAACTTAAAAAGTTTAATGAAATAAGAGAAAGTGATTTTAGAGAGTTAACTTTAATAATGGATGTATATACTAAAAAAGATAAAAATACAGAATTTAGAGTTAACATACCAATGGAAGAAGACATGTTCATAGAGGGAACAAAAACATATAAAGTAGATGCTATAACTACGGGAGAAAATAAAAGTGGCATTAGATATAATAATAAAATTATAGAACTTGTAATAGACCCTCTTAACGTACAATTAAAGTATAAAAGCTTAGAGAATGGACAAGGAGATATATTAGACTATATTCTTTTTGATGAAAAGGGAAAAGAACTTAAAGGAAGTTATGGAGGATATAATGGGGAGAATGGGTATATAAATTATGATTTAAATTATGATTTAAATAAAATATATATAGTTCCAGCAATAAGTTTAAAGTATTCAAAAGACTTAGAAAGAGAGTTAAAAGTAAATATAAAAAGAGGAAAGATAACAGTTGAAGAAAATGAAGATTTTAAAGTGAAAACTGAAAAGATGGATGGGTTTACAAGAGTTACATTAATTGCAAATACAGAATATTTAAGCTGGCCACCTAGTTTTATAGAATCAAGAGAAAAGTGGGAACTTCAAAGTGTAGGAAAATTAAAAATAGATGAATCGCAAAGAGCTTATGCAAATAAAAGTGCACTAAATGAAGTGTATTATGATATATCTGATGATATAAAAGATGGTGACTATATGTTTGATTATCAAGATTTAAGCAGATTTGAATTTTTAAAAGATCAAATTGTAGAAGTAGATTTAGAAAAATAATTATTTGTTTTTATGTGGATTGGAACATTAGGCAGTGAAAATTTGATGTTTCAATCCTTTATTATTTGAGTTTGCAAAATACCTTGTGCAATCTAATCTTTTTTAGATAAAATTAGGATTTACAAAATAATAAAGGTACAATATTAGAAATTTAATATTGTACCTTTGTTAAGTGCTAATTTTTAAAAATTATTTTTGTTTGATAATATACCAACCAGCAACCCAACCTATTTGGTTATTATATTTCACTTTATACCAACCATCTTTTTTATCTAATAATGAAAGGCGAGTTCCAGTAGGAATAGATCCTATTAACTGCCCATCTATAGAAGATCTAAAATGAAGTGGCATGTATTTTGAACTTACAATTCCTATAGGATTAGATGTTGGAGGTGTAGCAAAACTAGTAACCCCCATATAAGAATTATCATTTCCAGAGCCAGGAAGATAATTACCTCCATTTGATCCATTAAGATTTCTTACATATGTAGCTTTATCAGGATTGAAATATGCAATCTGATTATCATCTACATTGGCAAGTCCTTTTGATTTATCATACCATGATACAAAGATAAATGTATGAGTATTTCCAGCAAAACAGACATCTCCAGGTTGAAGGTTATCTATATTAGTTGAAATATTCCAACCGCTATTAGTTACCCAATTTTTGAATTGAGCAACATTTCCCATACCATCAGGAACGTTGAAGTTATCCATTCTAAGTAAAGATGACACATAATAAACACAGTTATCTAAAATGCTTCCATGTAATTGTGTAGCTTCTGAAAAAGCAGAAACTCTATCATTTTTATATTGAATAAGATTCAATAAATTTTGATGTGTAGAAGTGTCTCTAGATGCTAATAAATTTATATTTTTATGTTTTTTTCCATGCACTGGTAAAAGTGCAATTGGAGCTGCTAAAACAGCTGTACTAATTAATATTTTTTTTATTTTCATAAGGTATTCTCTTTTCTTTAGTTTTTATATTTTTAATTATATATGTAAATTAAATAATAACATAGTTTACAATAATAGGAGTGTAATTACTTTAAAGGGGAATTTGTATAAATTTGATTAAATAGTTTGCAATTAATTAAGATATTAATTTTAAATTAGAAACAAAAAAATTAAATTAAGAAAACATAATATTATAAAAAACTTGAATGAGAAGGACTTATTTGATTAATATCAATAGAATAAGTAAAAAATATAAAAACCCGTAAATTTTCTTAAAGATCTTATTGCAGTTAATAAAGGGGTAACTCTTGCACCAGCATCACTTATTAAAACATTTCATTCATCTGATATTAAATGCATACATCTCAATAGTAATTTTAATAAAAGAACTATAGCATTATCATATTTAAATAGTAGTTATAAATCAGATATATTAAAATCTTTTATTAGCTTTACTAAAAAACACTTTTTAGAAAAAACTACATTAATTTTAAAATAAAACTTTTAATTTAAAAAAGTCTTATAAGTAAAATGAAAAATTTTAAAAACAAAAAATTTCATTTTACTTATAAGATTAAATTTTAAAAATTTTTTTGATATTTTCTACTTTTCCGTAAATGACAATATTATCATCCTCTTCTAGAATAAAGTCTGCCTTAGGAAATGAAAAAAAGGCATTTCCTCTATCTACATTTAAAAGTATTATTTCTTCTTCACTAAGTTTTGACTCTAATAAAGTTTTACCTATGATTTTACAATCCTTATCAACTAAAATATTATAAATTCCAAATCCATGACTTCTAGAAATTAATGTCCATAGGTGTTTGTGATTATGTTTGATTTTGTTGTTAAGTAAAATATATTCTATTTTTTTATCTAACCACATAATTATCCTTTTATTTCGTATTACTGCAATTAACAAAAATAAAAATATGCCTAAAAGGATTATTGCCTTAATTTTTAATTCATCAATGATGAATTCCGCAATGAATGTCATAAAAAAAGGAATAAAAGTAGCAAGTCCAATATATCCTAAAATCATTGTCCATTGTGCAAGTTTCCTTCGCCCTTTATGTTGAACAATTAGTTCAGACTCTTTAGTTGTGTAACCAGTTCCAGTTAAAATAGATATAACCTGAAATCTAGCTTTATAATCTTGTAATCCAGTAAGTTTAAATAAAATACAAAGAATTTCTACTAAAAAGAGAAAAATAATAGTAAATATAATTAAAAAAACAAGACTCATATAAGTATCCTTTCATATAGTTATATATATTAGTTGATGCTTATAATTAAAAATTTGCTACTTTTAGAAATGTATCTATTATCTATGAAATGGGTAGTTAATTAAAAGAAATAATATAAAAACAGGGGAGGGACTATGGAGAATTTAAAAAAGATTGAAGTTTTAGAGGATAAAAAACAAAATACTGATTTTAAAATAGGACTTAAAAAGGGAATTCCAATAGCACTTGGTTATATATCAGTATCATTAACATTTGGAATGCTTGCAGCAAGAGGTGGGATAGATGTAGGCATCGCAGTATTTATATCTATGACAAACCTTACATCAGCGGGACAGTTTGCAGGAATTGATATGATTTTAAATAATGCAATATATATGGAACTAGCACTTACAACTTTTATTATAAATATAAGGTATTCATTGATGTCATTTGCAATATCACAAAAACTTGAAAAGACATCACTTATAAAAAGAATGTTACTAGCTTGTGGAATTACAGATGAAACTTATACACTTGCGTCAGTAGAGGAAGGGGAACTAAGTTTTAAGTTTTTGCTAGGACTTATGATACTTCCTTACTTTGGGTGGGCACTTGGGACTTTTATAGGGGCAGTTAGTACAGAATTTATGCCACTAGATTTACAAGATGCACTTGGAATAGCACTTTATGGAATGTTTCTTGCAATTATAATTCCAGCGGGAAGAAAAGATAAAAATGTTTTAAGAGCAATAATTATATCATCAGTTCTTAGTATAGCTTTTTATTACTTACCAGTTTTAAATAAAGTGTCAGGTGGTTTTTCTATAATAATTTGTTCACTTGTAGGTGCACTTATTATGGCAAAGCTAAAACCTGTAGAGGAGGCATAGATTATGATGTATCTTATAGTATGTCTTTTAATAATGGCAATTGTAACTTATATTCCAAGAGTTGTACCACTTATTATAAATAAGCAAATTGAATCAACATATGTGAAATCAGTTTTATATTATATGCCTTACTGTGTACTTGGAGCTATGACTTTTCCTTCTGTATTTTATAGCACAAGCAGTTTTATATTTTCATTAATAGGCACAGCAGTTGCAATATTTTTAGCATATAAAAATCAAAGTCTTATAAAAGTTGCTATGGCTAGTGTTGTAGTTATTTATATTTTAAATGCAGTACTTTAAAAAATTTGAAGCTAAAAATTTTAATAGAATAATGAAGAGAATACTCTCTTTTTTGCTAAATATAATATGTGATATACTTTTATTTGTTTAGAATTTGCAAAATATTTTCAATAATTAACAAATATTTAGAAGTTTATTCTTTGAATTTTGAAATAAAACTTAATATAATATAAAAATAGTAAGATGAGATATTATGGAATTAGTAGGTACTATAGTGAAATAAAAAGCTCATTTTCAAATTTTTGAAGCAAAAAAAGATGAAAAATAAAGGTGAAGAGTATAGTGTAAAAGGGGAAAAAATGATAGAAAATATTTATAGCATGGTAATTTTTGGTGGGATTATTTGGATATCAATAGGCATTTTATGCCAAATAATTGATGTTTATATGGAAACAGGGTCAATAAAAGAAGTACTTGAAGCTAAAAAAGACTTTATAATATGGTTAATAGGGATGTGGGCTATGTTTTTTGTAGGAAGCAAACCAATGAGAGATTATATGAGGAGTTTTGGGCCAATAGGAAAGCCACTTCAAATTATGATTATATTGACAATTGCAGCTATTATACTTATAAGACCAGTAAAATTTTTATATGGAATTTATAAAGAAGAAAGAAGCAAAGGAAGAGGTATAAAAGATGCTCTCTTAGCAGCAACACTTGGAATTGATTTATGGGATTAAATTAAAGAATATTAGAATTATATAACCTGTAGTCATGTAAAGTAAAAATAGATATAAAAGAGCTACTTCAAAGCTAAATGTTTTTGAAGTAGCTTTTTTAGTTTGATATAAATTTTTTTAAAAAGTGAAATATTTTAAATTTAAATACGAATATAAGGGTGAAAGTACTTTCAAGGGCATAAAAAATGGGGGACAAGGATTTGAAGAATTTTGATGTTTTTATAAAAAAGCTAAAAAAGAAAGATTTAAAAGCATTAGATTATTTAGTTGAAAATTATTCTAATGTGATTTTTAAATATTGTAATAGTGTTTTAAATAATAGAGAGCTTAGCAAGGAATGTGTTAATGACGTTATTTTTAAGGTATGGAATAATATAGATTCATTTGATAGGAAAGATGATAAGTTTATCGTTTGGGTTTTAGCCCTTTCAAGGTATACAGCAATAGATATGTTACGTAAAGAGAGTAAGCATTACAATGCGAGTGATATATCAGAAATGGCAATTGCATCAAATGGAACAGTTGAAACAGAAATTATAGATGATGAGAATATAAGAGAAGTTAAAAAAGAGATTGATAATATGAGTGAAGTTGATAGAGAGATATTCCTTAGAAAGTTTTTTGAAGATGAGAGCAGTGCAGATATTGGTTTAAAACTTGGAGTTACAGAAAAGTTTGTTAATCTTAGAATTTTTAGAGGAAGAAAAAAGCTTAAAGAGAAATTAGGATTTAAAGGGGTATAAGAGTATGAATAATTTTAAAAAAGATATAGAAGAAAACAAAGTAGAACTTTCAAATGATAATTTATCAGAATTTGAGATAGCTAGTATTAAGAGAGAAATGAGAAAAAAAGTAGGTAATGGAAATAAGAAAAACTTTAAAAAAGTTGCAGTGGCAGCTGCTGGTATAGCTGTAATTGGGGGCGGGCTACCTGCTATAGCAGAGAGTATACCAGCATTAAAGGAAATATATAATGAGACAATCATGGCAAGAGATTATAAAGAATATACGCAGTATATAGGGGCAGTTAAAGAATTTGATGGAGGTACAGTAACTCTTGATAATTTAATAATTACTAGAGATAAAATGATGGTTTTAGTTGAAGTAAAGACTGATGAAAAGATTCCAGTAGGAGATGAAAATAAATTCTATCTGATGAGTAATTTTAATAAAGAGTGGGATATGGGTTCAACTGGGTTTATGGGTAAATCAAGTAGAATAGATGATAATACATTTATGCTAGAGAGTGAGCTAAATTGGGAAGGGCATGAACTTAAAGAAAATGAAGAGATAAGTTTTGTTGTAGCTTATGGAGATAATAAGAGAGTCACAAAATTTGATTTAAAAGCTGACATAGGAAACGCACTTGATGATGTTTATGATTTAGAAGTAAATAAAAATATAAATGATGAGATTACATTAGTAGGTATGGATTCTACTATATTAGCTACAAGTTTAAAATTTAATAAGGTACCTAGTGATGAGGTTATTTCAAAAGAGATTGCACTATATGAAACAGTTTTAAAAGTAGATGATAAATATTACTTTGGAGAAAGTTTTGGACCAAGCGGTAAAGCTAATAGCAATGAAGTTAAAACAGAGTATAGAAGTATAACTAAAGAGGAATTAGAAAAAGCGAAAAGTATAGAAGCCATAATATTTGAAAATACAGATATTAATATTAAAAATGAAGATGGGAAAAGTGAAAAAGAATTGAAAATTGAATATGCACAGCAAGAGGGTATTAGATATCCTAAAATAATACAAACTCCAAATGGTTCAAGAGTTAAATATTCAAATTTAA
>JBOGAY010000387.1:0-15916 GCA_051655925.1 Sarcina sp.
GTAATTTTCTCAATTTTATATCCTTTTTGAATTGTTGGATATGGAATTGTTGAACCTTCTACCGCTGTACCATTTCCTGTTTGCTTTGATCCATCTGAATAATCAAATGTTATGTTTATTTTATGTGGAACTTTATCCTTTTCCACTGTTATAACTATTGTTGTATCTTTATCTCCAATATTAGCTGGATATGAATTAGTTTTTGATACTTCTCCATTTACAGATACTTGCACAGCATGTGTTCCTGCTGGAATTGCTGGTACTTCTATTTTTGTTCCTGCTTTTCCTGTTGTTATTTTTTGGTCAACAACTTTTCCGTTTTCAACGATTTTAACTGTTGCTGTGTATTCATTTGCTTTATAAACATATTGAATTGTTTCGTTCTCATTAGCTAATTTTGTTGGAAGTTTAAATGTATCTTTGTTTACTTCTTTTCCATTAACTAAAATTTTCTCTAATGTATATCCATCTTGTGCTGGAACTGGTTTTAATCCTTGAATTTCTGATCCGGCATCACCTTGTCCATTTTCTGAGAATAAAACTTTTCCATTTTCGTCTACTGCTTCTACTGTTAATTTAACTTTCTTTGGTGCTGGTACTTCATAAGTTATAACTATATTTTCATCTTTTGAACCAAGTTTAGCTGGTTCTTGGCTTACAACTTTTCCATCAACTGTTATTGATTTTACTTTGTATCCTTTTGGTGCTGTAGCATATCTTATGTCTGTTCCTGCAAGTCCTGTTGTTGTTGAGCTTCCAAGATCTTGTCCTTTTGTATCAACATACTTAACAGTTGCTGTATGTGGCATTGCAACATTAATTACTACTGTTGTATCCTTATCTACTATTTGTGATGGGTACTCGTTATTTTTCGCAACAACTCCATTAACTTCAACATTTACAAGTTTTGACCCTTTTGGAAGTGCTGGAGATTCAACTGCTGTTCCAATTTTTCCTGTTGTTGTTTTTGTTGCTACTATATTTCCAGCCTCATCTTTAATTTCTACTGTTGTTTTATAAACATTTGATTTGAAAATATATTGAATATTTTCTGTTTGATTTGGAAGCTCTGTTGGTAACTTAAATGTATTCATATCCACAGATTTTCCATTAACCTTAATTCCAGCTAATGTATATCCAGTTACGCTTGGAACTTTTAATCCATCAATATTTGCTCCTGCTGGTCCTTGTGTTGATTCCGTTTGTAGCACTTTTCCATTTTCATTTACTGCTTCTACTGTTAATTTAACTTTTTCACTATCTATTTGACCTTGTGTTTTCTCTTTAGTCTCTAATATCGTATTATGATTTACTGATCTTGTAACATTATAATTTGTATTATGATTTATTTGCATAGTTGCTCCTTTTATTTTTATCTTTAGTTTTTATTATTTCTGTTTGTTTTGTATTTATATAATATACAATCTGCATTAATCATTTCAACTTAACTAAAATTAAGATTTTTTTTACTTTTCCTTATTTATCTCATCTAATCTCTTAATATTATTACTTTATTATTTTTTTATCTTTTCATTTATCTTTTTATCTATTTAAAGTATATTTTTTTTCAAATCATCAAATTTAATTTACTTTTTTTTAGAATTTATTTTTGAAATTCAGCCTAAAATTCAAATCTATTTTTTAATTATAATTAAAAAATAGATTAAAAAAACTACTAATTTTTATTCTTTCAATGAATAAAACCTTTACTACTTATTCTCTTAATCAACATCTTATAAACCTCTATTAAATTTAATTATCTAATATTTTTCACTTCTATTTTTAAAGTAATTATTATTAAATACGATAAATTTAATTAATATGTTAAATATTATTTTAATTTACCATATTAAAACATAATTTATACTAATCGTGGAAATACTACTAAAAGTATATAATTATTTCAATAATTAGAGTTAGGAGATGTTGCAAATGTTAGAAAAAAACTTAGTCTTAATCAAACCTGATGCCGTTGAGAGAAACCTTATTGGTGAAATTTTAGATATGTATGAAAAAGCTGGTCTAAAAATTAAAGCTATGAGAATGGAAAAAATTTCTGAAGAAAAAGCTAAAATTCACTATGCAGCTCATGAAGGAAGAGATTACTTCTACGAATTAGTAGAATTTCTTTCAAGAAGTCCTATTGTTGCAGTAATTCTTGAAGGAGAAGATGTTATACAAAAAGTTAGAACTTTAAATGGTTCAGCTAAAAATCCTGCTCCTAATACAATAAGAGGAAAATATGCTATTTCACTTACCGAAAACTCAGTTCATAGTTCTGATTCACCAGAAACAGCAAAAAGAGAAATTGCTCTTTGGTTTGATTAAAATTAATTAAATAATTGATTACTCACCTCTAAGAAAAATCTTAGAGGTTTTTTCATAAAACAAACACATTTTTAGAAAATTTTTAATATAAATAAAGTGATAAGCTAATTGTATTCTAATTAGTGTAAACAATTTTATAGGAGTAATTTTTATGAATGAAAAATGCTTAGTTTTAATTAAACCTGATGCTGTTGAAAGAAATCTTGTTGGAAAAATCTTAGATATGTATGAAGAGAGTGACTTAAGAATCACAAACCTTAACATGGAACAAGTATCAAAAGAGAAAGCTACAAAACATTATGAAGAACATATTGGTAGAGCTTATTTTAATGAACTAATCACTTATATCACAAGAAGTCCTCTAGTTTCACTTGTCCTAGAAGGTGAAAATGCTATTACTAAAGTTAGAGCTTTAAATGGTGCTACTAAAAATCCTGCTGACGGAACTATCAGAGCAAAATATGGCTTATCAATTACCGAAAATTCTGTACATGCCTCTGACTCTAATGAAAGTGCTAAAAGAGAAATATCAATTTGGTTTGAATAGAAAAAAAGTATCTCTATAATAGTTTTACCTATTACGAGATACTTTTTTGCATTCAAATATTTCAGGTCACCTTATTTTCTACATAAACTCAGACTCAATTCAGGTGGAGTTTTAACTCCATCTGAATGCTTAGTCGAAGTTGCCCTTTAGTCTAAATCTATGATTTAGCTCCTAAAGGGTACACTGTGTGTAGCTAGTAGCGTGTGTTTCTTTATCTCCTACTTGCAGAAAATAGGAGTATTAGAAACACTAGCTATCAGATAAAATAAAATATTAGACATATCTTTAAGAATATAAAACTAAAAAGAATACCTATTGTTAATAATGTTCCTATCCCTAAAAATACTTTTAGTTTTACCTCTTTCAAAATTTTATTATTTTCAAAACTTTCTTTCTTATGCTTATCTAAATAATTTGAAATGAAACTTTCTTCTCTTCCCACTTTTTCAAGCTCGTTTATGCTAAATCCCTTATATTCATTTCCATTTTTAAATATCAAAAATACATTATAACTACCTATAAAATCCTCTACTCTAACTATTTCATTTTCTAATCCACTCTTTATAGAGATAGTATTATTCTCTTTATCTAAAGTTATAGTTCTTTCAAAATCATCTTCTTTCTTAACTTTTCTACTTAAACCTCCATAAAGCGGAACTTTTTTAAAAGCAAGTCTATAATAAGCACCTATTCCCATCATGATAAATGATATTATTACAAGTATATAAAAATCACCTAAAGCACCAATCATCGCAAATATAACTGCAATAATATATATCGGATTAAAAATAGTATCTAACTTACTTAGCTCTAATCCACTTAAAATAGCTTTAACATAACTTTTTTTATTTTTATACTTTCTTTTATAACTAATAATTTTTTCAGATTCCAACTCTTCAAACTGCTTAGTAGAATTTATCTTATCACCTAAAAACTCTAGAAAATTATTTTTCTCTTCTTCTGTATCAAAATAATTTTCATTACAAATATAAAAAAGTCCTACAGCATTTAATCTTAAAAATATATAGCCTTCCTCGAATATAATATCTTTAATTTCTCCTAAGCTTATATCAAACACACCACGATTTTTAAATCTAGTGTTATTATAGCTAAACTTCTCATCTGTAAATTCAATCGTTATATTATTTTCTTTCGTTCCTTTTTTACTCACACCAGAAACTACCTTAGTTAAAATGTTTATTCCCCAATCACGATCTGCAAATACAATTCTATTAATATTCTTTAAATCATCTCTATCTATTGTAAATTCTAATTTCAAATTTTTTCCCCCTAAAAGCTTTTTAAATTAAAAGACACCATATAATATTTTTCTACTACAAGGTATCTCTTATTTTTATATAGCACTAAATATGACTATACTTAATCCTAAAATTACATACACTATTCCACTTGCTAAAAGCGCAAACTGTAATTTAAACTTTGTTTTTACTTGCTTAAGTACTTTTCTATTTTTTTCATTATCATATTTGTTATCTTCTAAAAAGTTCATAATAAACCTTTCTTCTAAACTATCATTTGCTACATCTTTTAGATTGAAGGCTTTATAGCTATCTTTATCTCTAAACACTATCATATATGCATATATTCCTAAAAAATCAGCTATATTAAACTTTTCATCTTCAAGCACACTGTTTATAGTGATACAATTTTTAGCCTTATCTAAAGTTATTGTTCTTTCAAAAACCTCTTGTTCATCACCAATTTCAATCCTTAAATCCCTACTCATAGGTGTCTTTGTTGCTAAAAAACTATATAGTGAAAAGATAATAGCTATGAAACCAAATACAATCACAAACCCTATCTCTCCTGTAAATGCAACTCCTAAAATAATACATATCATAGAGATTAAGATTACTACACTAGGAAAAGCCTTAGTATTTTCAAACTTACTTTCACTTATCAACCCTTTAATATATTTTTCTCTATCTTTGTACTCTCTTTTATAACTAATTATTTTTTCATCTTTTAAAGATTTCCCCTCTTCATTTTTGCCTATTTTCTGATTTAAAAAATCTAAAAATTCATCTTTCTCATTCTCATTTTCAAAACAATTTTCATTGCAAAGATACACTCCCTTATTTCCTATTCCACTATAGAAAATATATCCTTCTTCGCAAGTAATTTTTTCTATCTCTCTAAAATAAATCTCCCTAGTACTTTCTTTAAATCTAGTATTAGTATAAATTATTTTTTCATCTTCAAATTCTATGGTAATATGATTTTCTTTATTAGTCTTTTTTACCCTTAGAGAAAAAAGTTTACCAAATCCTTTTTCAAGCATATTATATTTACTATCTATAATTCTTCTAATATTCTTTATATCTTCTTGAGTTAATGTAAATTCTAATTTCAAAAAAACTTCCCCCTTATATAATTCATTTATCCTATGTTTGCTTTACAATAATTTTATCTAAAATTTATTAACACCCAATTTATATACTGTAAATTCTCATTATTTAAAAGTTCATAAAAAAAAGAGATAGTTTTCACTATCTCTCACCTATTTTCTATAACTTGTAGTTGATAAGTTAGGAATATGTCCATTATCCTTAACTTCTTTTCCATCCATAGTAAATTTCACTCCATTAATCCAATATCCCTCATACTTTCTTTGAAGAATATTTTCTATAAGTGTATACTCTGTTATTTTCCCACCTGTACTACCTTGAAATTTACTATTCCAATAAGCAGAGTCTCCACCTAGTTCTATAACTGCAACTTTTTTATCACCAAGAGTTTCAATTGTTGTTAAAGTTATAGGTTTACTATCAAAATACTTACTAGAAATTGCACCTAATATCTTTTTAATATTTTCAGCAACTCCAAGTCCAACTGTTTTTATCTCTCCCCCTGAAACATGATTATAATCAATGTCCATAGTTGTTATTTCAAAAACTCTTTCTACTTTATCAACTTCATCTACTATTGGTTTTTTATCATTTTCATTTCCAGTTCCTGTTGTTGGTTTATCTTTATCATCATTATTTGTATTTTCTTGATTATTATCTTCTTTATCTTTATCTTCATCATCTGTATTTTCTTTATCATCTTTATCTTCTGTATTTTCTTCCACTAAAGGCTTTTTATCTTGAGTATCCGTATCTTTATTATCACTTCCACCACATGCTACAAATGATATCATTGCAACACCAATTAAAAGTAAGCAAAATAATTTTTTCATCAATTATCCTCCTAAAATAAACTATTAATTCCATATTACCATTTTTTTCCTTTTAAATATACATATCCAAATAAAGGTAATTTTTTATTAATATTTATTTGAAAGTTTTGAAATTCCTTTAATAAAAAAAATCGTAGTGAACACTGAATATTCTGTACTTCCTATTGAAAGTAAATTGCTTACTTTTTTATTTGATATTTGAATTTTTAATTTTCAAAAGTTGAAGAAAATAAATTTGAAATGAATCTTTCTCTTATTTTATTATTTAACTCAATAAACTTTTGTCCACTTTTTAATTTATAAATATAAATTGGATTTAATTTATTATAATTTTGATTTTTAACAACTTTTTTCAAAAATTCCATTTCATCTAAATGCTCTATCCAACTATTATCAACTGCATCAATCATAGCAAGTCTTAGATTCTGATCACTTAATATCTGGTTTTCCAACAGTGTATTTAAATAAATTATAATTTCATTAGCAATGCAATCTATAATTTCATCTAAACTTTCAAATGCTTTTAATTCAGCCATATAATATTCCGACAATACAAATTTCCTATGAAAAACTTCATTTATTTTATTATTAACATCTTCAAAAAAATCTTCAAAATTCATAAGTTCAATATCTTGAATCAAACAAAATGTAACATTCTTTCTAGTAATTTTTTTCAAATCTTTATATGGTGTATACTTCTCATATGCCTGTGCACAAATCAAAAATACTTCCTCTAAAATAAGTTCAGAAATATCACTAGCGATATTAGCTTTACCTAAAACCATATCTCTATTTTTATAGATTAACTTTCTATGTTTATTAACCGTAAAATCATATCTTAATATATACTTTCTTGATTCATAATATATATTTTCTACTGCTTTTTGTGCTTTCTCAACTGTTTTTGTTATATAACTACTCTTTAAAGCCTTATCTTTTTTTAAAGCTTTTTCAATTTTTTTCTTTGAAAAACCTTCTATATAAGTTTTTAATAATTCGTCATCACATGACAAATAAAACTGAGACATCCCTCGATTCCCTTGTCTCCCTGCTCTACCAATCAAATGATTATCTATTCTTCTACTTCCTATTCTTTCTGTACCTATAACTTTTAATCCACCAAGATTTTCAACTTCATCAGAAATTTTGATATCAGTACCTCTCCCTGCAATATTCGTAGTAACTGTAATTGCACCTTTTTGTCCTGCCTTACTAATAATTTCAGCCTCTAAAGATTTTGTTTTAGCATTTAAAAGTTGATGTTCTATTCCTTTTTCTTTTAAAGCATTAGATATTTCTTCTGATTTTAATATGTTTGGTGCTCCAACTAAAATGGGATTTCCATTTTTATGCGTTTCAATAATATCTGTAATTATTGCTTCTATTTTAGTTCTATTATCTATATAAATTTTATCTTTGTAATCAATCCTTTTAATCGGCTTATTTGTTGGTATGCATAAAATATCTAAATTATACATTTCTCTAAATTCAAGTTCCTCAGTTTCAACTGTACCACTCATTCCCGCAACTTTATTGTACAAACTCAAAAAATTTTGATAAGTTATTTTAGCAAGTATTCTATCCTCTCTTTTAATAACTCCGTTTTTTTCTAATTTTAAATATTGATACACCCCATCTGAATCACCTGATATTGTAAGCGGATTTTTTGCTTCATCAATTAAAATTGAATCAATTTCATCTATAATTACATAATTTAATTCTCTTTGTACCTTTCCCTCAAGAGACATTGCTAAATTATCCTTTAAATAATCAAATCCAAGTTCTATATTTGTTGCATATACTACATCTTTTGCATATTCTATTTTTTTATCAATACTATTCTCTGTTACAAGCCCTACTTCTAAACCTAAAAAATTAAAAAAAGACTCCATCTCTTCCTTATCTCTTTTAGCTAAATACTCATTGACTGTCATTATATGAACACCTTTTTCTGTTAAAGCATTTAAATACGCAGGGCATAAGGCTGTTAAAGTTTTACCTTCACCATTTTTCATTTCAGCTACTTTTCCTTGGTGGAGTGCTATCCCCCCCATTATTTGTACTTTGTAATGTTTCTTTCCTAAAATTCTAAAACTTACTTCTCTAGCTACAGCAAAAGCTTCTACTAAAATATCATCTAAAGTTTCATTATTTGCTAACCTTTCCTTAAACTCTAATGTTTTAATCTTTAAATTTATATCTGAAAGTTTACTCATTTTTTCCTCTAAAGCTATAACTTTATCTGCTAGTTTTTCTAATTTATTCAATTTTCTTTTATTATACTTAACTACCATCAACATATCACCTTTTAATCAATAATTCTTATTCACTAAAATTTATTCTACCTACCTAAATTGATTCTGTCCATTACTTTTAACAACTACTTTTTTACTATTAAATTTATATCACTATTGCATTAATATCTTACGTCTTGTAATAAAAATTATTATTATACTTTACTTCTCTTAACACCTTTTCCCAATAAAAGTATTTTCAAAAAACTTTTAGTATTCATCATCTAAATTCACCTTTTATGGTTTAAATAGGAAATTAAAGTTTTTAATAAACTAAAATTTCAATTAAAAATAAGGATAAGCAAAATCATGCTTATCCTTATTTAATTTATTTAATAATTTTAACCTTTAATTTTTGTAAAACCCACGAAAATATCATTTATACTCTCATTATTAATAACTATCTCTAAAGAACTTGTTTCCTTATCTGCCATTGACGAAAATTTATTATTCTTAAGTTGCTTTGAACATATCAAATCATCATCTGGAGTAAAAACTAATCTATATTTTCCACTAACAATATTATTAAAACTAAAATAACCTTTAGTTAAACTACTTGTTATTGTAAAAACTGATGAAACTAAATTATCACTTGCATCAAACAGCTCCACTAGCACTTCATTGATTCCTTCATTCCTATTTATATTATTGTACCTATAAATTCCTACATCGAATTTATCAAAATAAGCAATCCCTGAAATTTCAAAACTCTTTCTTAATCCAATCTTTAACTCTACATCTGAATTACTAACATCAAGCTCATCTGACAAAAACGTCTTATTACTTATATCAGATAAATCACCCTTAGGAACCAAATTAAATCCTTGTATCGGTATAACTCTTATAATATATAAATTTTCATTCAAATTTTGAAATTTAAATTCACCAGTTTCATTAAGATTTATACTTGAAATTGGTACATTTAAATTTTTTGCTGTATATAATTCAATAGTTATTTTTTTGAAATTCGCTACTGAAAAATTTATATCATCTGAATAATTTTTTACAGTTCCACAAATTTTATATTTATATACACTTTTCTTTTGAAAATTTTCTTTTTTACTACTCTCATCTAATATCTGGCTTCTTCTTTTAAAATTACTTTTATTCTCATCTAAATTTTTGTCATTTCTGTCTACTATCTTACTATCTGAAGAATTTAAAGAAATAACTGAAGGTCTAAATGAGATTTTTTTTACATTATGCCCAACTGCTCCATCAAAACTTATAAAGCTCATACTAAAGCCTCCCCCAATTCATTTAAACAAAAGGCTATAAAAATATAGCCTTTCTTCTATTATTAAACATTCAATTTATTGTCTTGGTGGACATGAAACGCAAGGTGGAAACTCTACTTGGAATAACATTGACATACAATATATTGTATGACATGGAATATCAAATTCAGCTACATAATCTTCTATATTATTAGGATTTCCACCCACTTTTAATTTTCTAACTTGCAGCCTATAAACAGACCCACCTTTGAAAACATCACAAATTTCAACTTTAGTGTTTGTATTTAAATTAAATAAAATAAAATTATCGCACTTACATAAGCTCATCAATTTTAAATCTATTGGACTTTGAACCATTAAAGTATCTTCAACAGTTGGTTCTAATGGATTGGCTATATAATTCAACTCTCCATAGTTTCCAAATACTAAAGTGAATCCTAAATCATCGCCTTTTCCTATTTTTCCGTCCCTAATACAATCAGCTTCTGAATGTGCATACTTACTAGCAAACACTTTAATTTCAGCAGTTATTTCAATATTTTTAGCTAAATCACTTGTACATTTAACCGTTTCAGTTGATAATGAAACACTATCTCTAAAAGGTATACTAGTTTCTGGTGACAATCCATAGCGAGTTGCTACCTCCATTGATTCTCCTATACCTAAATATTTTTCTTCCCAATAAACAGCAATTGCATTATCAGTAAAAATACTTAAAAATGGATCTACTACATAGTCCCATTGATTCACATTTAAATGTGACCAAGTGGCAAAAATAACTTTATCCGGAATCACTTCTCCCTGATATGATAGAATTCCTAATGATTTTTTTGTAGGATCAAGGAAGTTTTTGCTCATTCCTTGCCAGTATTCAGGTATATTTCTTATAAATTCAGTTTCATTAGCTAAAATTCCTAACCCCGGAATAATTAAATCTGGTCCATCATCTCCATCAACCATTGTATCAATCATTATTCTAACTCCGACATAATGATTAAACTCAGATTCACTTATATTAGTTAGCACATATGAATATCTCCCCATATCCATTCTGCCTGTATAAGGATTTGAAACTATCTCTAAATATTGTTCTACAAGAATATCTCCTATTTGCCAAGCTGACTTATTTAACAATGGACTTATATCTGTAGGTGGTAATACTTGAATTCCATCTTCCCCATAAATATAATTAATACCATCTATTCTTATAGTAGTATAAGATGTTCCTGGTGCATTTGGCCAATTAAAACTTATACCATAATTATTCCCTGGTATAACTGAACCACTATTAAATCTTGCATTATTAGCTACTTGTATAGATAAAAAATTATTAACTGGATCTGCTACTAAAGCATTATTACATAAACCTAATTTATTCATATCAATTTCTCTCCCTTAAAAATCAAATATAAACTCTTAAACTTAACATAATATACTATATGCTATACATATTATTTTAGTTCGTATTATAAAATTTATTTTTTTTCATACACTTACTAATAAATTTATGTATCTCTTATAGCTTTTCTCTTTACCTTTTAAATATATAAATTAAATTTTATTAATTATTTCATTTACCACAAAATTAAATATGTAACACTTTACAAAACTTAACATAAAATATTGTATACAAAGTTTAATTTTAAATAAAAAGGAGTTCTTTAATTAATGAAAATAGATAAAATAATGGATACTTTATATAGTGATGAAATTGCTACTGATTTAGATATTATGAATGAAATTTCACCTCTAGCTGCTGGTGATTGCTGTCAACCTATTGAGTTTTGTTGTTTAATAACTGTTCCTACTGGTTCTGTTGTGCAAAATGACTTAGCTCATGTAACTTTCGATCCAGAATGTATTAAACTAAAAAAAATAGACGAATTTGATGAAACAATTCTTGGTTGTCCTGTAAAACTTGCTAAATACAGAGTAAAAGCTTGTGTAACTTTACATGGATCTTTAAACATTTTAAAAGATGACTCTTTAGGTGCTCCTGTTATTTACCGCCACTGCTGTAATTCATGTAAATGTATTAAAGGATGTGTAATTTGCTGTAATAAAGATATTACTTCTATTGATAATATCATTATTGACGCAGTATTTACAAAAAATCCCGAAAAAGTTACAACAGATAGCTGTGGTACAGATGTATATAAACTTTCTGGTGAAATTAAAATCTCTCTTGATAACTGTGATTGTACTCTTTAATTAATTAAGGAACTTTGAATCTTCAAAGTTCCTTTCTTACTAACACTTTATTTATAATCTCATATTTTATATTAAAACTATTTTTAAGGAGACTTTTTAATGTCTAATTTTAATGAAATATTTTTTCTTTCCTCTTCAACTGAAAATTTAAATATAAAAATAATCACCGAAGAGAAAAAACATAGTTTATATTATCAAAATTTAAAAAATAATAAACCTGTATCCACTACTCTTTTATCTGATAAAGTTCTAACAACCCCTTTTTTAGTCCATATTAATAATGACTGTTTATACATTTTTTATAAAGACTTAAATTATAATATAATCCTTCATAAGTATTCAAACAACACTTGGACATCTATCACTCTAATTGAAAACGACTCCGAATATCTAATTTTTCAACCTATAAAACTAAAAGATAAAGTTTTATTATTTTCGCAAAATTATGATGAAACAAAAAAAACAAGCTATTTGTTTTATCAAACTTTAAATCCTAATTTATCCTTATCAGCACCTACATTAATAGATAAAATAGACTTTAAAAGTAATCTATTAGATGTTAAAACCATCAATGAATCTATATATATTTTCTACTTAAAATTTGAACTCAACTATTTACTAGGTTTTAAAACTTTAGATTTTACCAACAAAAAGCTAACCTCATTTCAAACACTATCTTCTTTCAAAGACCTGTATTCTAATTACGATATATCAGTTAATGAAAATATTTTTTCAATACAATATCAAAAAGAAGATCCTACTACAAAAGTAAAAGATGCTGAATTAGAAGAAAAAAAAATTATCATAAAAGATACTACTAGTACAGATAATAATTTAGAATTACCCGATACTTTCCCGATAGCTGATAGTACTAAAAACAATTCTGATTTACCATCTAACACTAAAACTGTACAAATTTCTAATCTTACACGTGAAAATCTAAATCTTCAAAAAGAAGTTTCTTCACTTAAAAGAAAATTAGAAATGGCAAATAATAGACTTACTTTATTCTACAAACAACTCTCTAAATTTTTAGAATAAAATTTCTAATTTTAATACCTTTAATCCACTGCAAAGCAAAATATTTTTCAAAACTTTACTATAAAAAAATAAGGATAAGCAAAACTATGCTTATCCCTATTTAACTTGTTATAAAATTATACTGGATCTATATGAACTGTAACTCTTATATTCGTGAACTACCTCGCAACTAAAGATTACGAAGCTTCCTAGTCAAGTTAAAACTATAAGTGTTGTATTAGACTCTTAGTAATTTTGTTATAAGACTAACTTATTTTTAGACAACTTAATTACTTTTTTCATTAATAATATCACTTTCAACAGGAACATCATCAAAAATAATATTCGCCGTCACCCACTGTTGAAACCTTACCTTTACCACAAGTAAATATATTCCTAAAGTTATTGCAGATAAAAACCACCATAAAATCCAATGTCCTATTAAGTCTTTTGGATTCCCTATAAACTTAAGTCTTCTTCCACAGATAACCATATTTTGGCATTTGGATTTTTGTTGGCTACAAAGTATCCAAGGATATGCAAGCCCTAGAGTAACTACGCCTAAAATTTTCATTTTTATTTGAAACCATATATATTGATCTACTTTTTTATCAAAGTACGAATTATAAACTCTCTTATGCTTTATAATAGTTTCATCTAAAACTCTTTTTCTTAAAACAATCTTATTACTCAATATTGAATTTATACGTTCTTTTAATTTTTTCACCTTTTATTTTCCTTTCATCATTGGAATAAACTTTTCAACAAAGTAAAATTACCCTAAAATAAACCTTTACTTAATATATCTAATCAACTTTTTTCTTCTTGTTATTAAACTCATTACTACTTCTAATTTATCGCCCTCTCTATATGGTATAAATTCCTGATTATATCCAATCTCACATTCCCTTTTATTTTTAAAATCAGTTATTCTTATAATATTGTAAATTCCACCACCGTCTTCATCTCTACATTTTCTAATACCTGTACAAACACCTGTTAAAACAGTATTTAAATTCAAGACTTCCTCTACTACAAAAATAGTTGCAAAACTAAATATAAGTATAAATATTAACCTTGGTACTGTTCCAATCCCTACAACTATTCCTACTATTGTACAAAACATAATCATGCCGCCACTTTTAGATTTAACTCTTTTATCCCTAGTATTTACTTTTACAATTGGATTAAACCAAATTTTCCATTTCCAAACTGGCTCAACTTTATAATCATATGATTGTGATGTTGCAAAATGTTTATTCACCTTTTTATCTTGTTCTATTGTTATAATCCATACATTTCTACTCGCTGAATATAAAACTATAAATAACCCTGCATTTATTACATTTCCAAATATCATATAAGTTGACTGAATCAATTTATTTTCAATAAACCCAATTAAAAGAACTATAATTGCACCTATAATATAATAAATAATATTTTTTCTATACTTTGCTTTTTCTTCTTTACTTAAATTATTATTTACTTCAACACCTGTTGAAATTGCAATAATAAATAAAACAATCATAAACTTCAGAAAATTTCGATAGTAATAAAAATTTATTATTTCTAAACTCTTATACTTATCTATGAAAAACAGAAAATTCCCACCTATACTAATAAGCAAAAGAAATATTATTGTTCCTCTAATACTTCTAGCAGTTCTTCCATCTAAATCTCCAAACATCAGCTTCATCTCCTAGTTTAAATGTATTTATATTTAGTATTTTTAAAACCTACTACTATTAACATAATTTTACACTAACTAAAATCTAAAAAGTTTACAAAGTAAAATTATATCTTTTTCATTAAACATACTAATTTATTCTACAAAAAAAGAGTTAGCGAAAAACTAACTCTTTATCCTCTATATTCTTTTTAAAAGTCTTTCTAAATAAGCTACTTTTATTGGCTCCCCCTCATCTACAATTCTATCTACATTTTCCACTAAAGTTATAATTTCTGATAAGTTATCCATTGTTTCATTAATGTGAACCTTTTCCTCAGATATGTTTTTCATAACCGGTTACCTTTACGCCCATCGGTTGGATACCCCTTTTTATTTTAGGTATTTATTATTTTCTTTTTCTAAATCAGCATTGATTAAACCTATAACGTACTGTTGTAGATTATTTTCATCATGTGCCATTTTAATTTTAAGAACTTTATGCATATTATCCTTTAGTCTAATTGTCATAATTTTCATATCCAGACCTCCTAATCTTGGTGGAAAACCTCCAGTAAGTTATCCACGCTTGCATTCATTACTCACCTAGTTTTAGCAAAAATAAAATATTATTCATACAAAGGAATTTTTTCTCAAACAAAAAGAGTTGATAAAAGTATCAACTCTTTCTAAACCTATTCATGTTGAGGTTAATCTTGATATTAGAGATTGTTTCTTAGGACTAGATCCATTTAAATACATATCATGTTGTGGTTAATCATAGATTGGATTAAAAAAATATTTTTAAAACAAGTATTTAAATACATATCATGTTGTGGTTAATCCAAAATAAAAAGCCATCTTCAATAAATCTATAGTTTTACATAACGGCTATATATCTATATTATATCAGATTTTTACCAAGTAATTTTGTTTTTTTAAATCTAAAAAAAATCCTTCTCAACCACTGAATAACTACTTCTCCAAGTAATCACCACACTTTCGATATTCATGTTTACTAAAAATTCTTTATTTTTAATCTACTATATTTTCCTCTATATAGAATAAATCAAAATATCTCCCATTATCTGTTAGCATTTCTGACATATCTAATTTTCCTCTTACAGATGAACTTGGTCTATTTACTGTAATATCTAAAATTTTTATATCACCTTTCATATTATCAAGTGTCCAATCTGTATAATTTGCAATTGCATTTTCATCAGCATCAGCAAATGGATGGTCTTCCTTTTCTGTTATAACAGCTTTTAAAACTCCATTTGTTAAGTTCATTTCAACACTACTTCCACTCATAACTTCCTGAAAATCATTTTTTATTTGCTCTATATCAGTCGCTCCATTTTGAAGATCTTCTCCCTTTGGAAGTTCTAACTTATCTTCAATTAAATT